>NZ_JAXIVS010000008.1:300000-470516 GCF_034259325.1 Hyalangium ruber
CCATGACTCGTCCGGAGAGCGGAGAGCGCAGGGTGGCGAACGAGCGACGCTCCTTCGCCGCCGCGAGCAGCGCCTCCTGCGCGCGGATCCGGGATTGGGCCGCCGTCGCGAGGCTCTGCTGTGTGAGCACCTGCTGGCTGGCGGCCTGGACCGCTTGCTGCGCGGTGCGAGCCGCCGTGGCGCGCTGCTCCGCCTCCTGGCGGCTGGAGATGCCTCGTTCGGCCAGACTCTCATAGCGCCGGGCCTCTACCTCCGCCTGCGCGGCTGCCAGCCGGGATTGCTCGAGTGCGCTCTTCGCTTGGGCCACTCCAGCCTCGGCGCTCGCGGCCTCCGCGCGGGCCCCGGCAAGCGCCGCCTCGGCCTCGTGTACCGCCGCGTCGAGGAGCGTCGGATCCTGCCGGCCCAACTCCTGGTCCGTCGAGACGGAGTCCCCCACATCCACCGTGAGCGTCTCCAGGTGCCCCTCCACCCGCGCGCGCACCGCCACCTCCTGCACTGGCTGGGTCGTACCCACCAGCGTGAGCGGCGCGCGCAGCCGCCCGCGCTGCACCTCCTTCACATCCACGGCCACGGCGCCGTTGCCCGCGTCCGGGGCGCCCTTCTGCGAGCCCTCCTCCCCACGGGAACACGCCCCGTGCGTCAGCAGGAGCATGAGCCCCACGGCGAAGGGACCACGAGAGAGGAACCCATCCATCACAGCGCGCATGCGGCCTCCGCCATCAACGCCTCCACCCGTGCCTGCACCAGCTCCAACTCGCGCAGGACCAGGGTGCGCTCCGCCTCGCGCAACTCCACGGCGCTCTGCACCAGCTCGAGGCTGGTGCCCACGCCCTCCCGAAATGCCTCTCGGGTGAGGACCTCCGTTTGGGACGCGGCTTCCCGGGAGCGCTCCGCCGCCCGCCGCAAGGCCTCCGCCAGCGCCACGCCCCGGCGCGCCTGGGACAGCTCCAGCTCCAGCGCCCGCCGCACGGACTCGAGGCGCTGCTCGGCCAGGGAGAGGTTTGCCCGCTCCGCGCGCACCGTAGCCCCGCGTGCCCCGCCATCCCAGAGCGGGAGTTCCAGGAGCGCGACGATGTTCCACGAGTTCACGCGCGCGAAGCCCGGATCCACGGTGATGGCCGTCACCGTGCTCTGCAGCCCGAGCGCGGGGACGAATTCGGTGCGCGCGCCACCCACCGAGCTCTCGGCGGCTTGCACCTCCTGCTGTGCGGCCACGAGGTCCGAGCGGGGCGTGCCCCAGAGGGGATGGCACAGCGTGGCGAGGCTGTCTCGCAGCCCCTCCAGACGGAAGCCCGAAGCGAGCCCCACTTCGGTGTTGGCACCGAGCGCCAGCCCCAGCCCCTCGCGCGCGCGGCGCAAGGACTCCACGCTGGAGAGCAGCTCGGCGTGGGTGACCTCCAGATCCCTGGCGGTCCGGAGCGTGTCCAGCTTGCGGCCGACGCCCAGCCGCTCGGACTCCAGGGTGAGCTGGTGTCGCGCCTGGGCCAGCGCGAGCGCCGCGCGGTTGATCTCCACGGCCCGCTCGGCGGAGACGATCGCCACCAGGCTTCGAGCGAACTCGCGCAGCACCCGCCGCCAGGTGTCTTGAGCCGAGGCCTCGGCCGCGCGCTCACGAGAGCGGGCGGCGGACAGCCGGTACCAGGCTGGCACATCAATCACCGACTGGGTGGCGCTGGCGCGCAGGGAGAGCAGGGGAGAGGTGGGCCTGGGGCCCTCATCGTCACCCCCCACGGGGATGGAACCCCCACCATCCACGGTGAGCGAGCCTTGCCCCGCGAGGCGCTCTTGCGCCGAGGCCGTGGCACTCACGTTCGGTAACAGCGGCGAGAGCGCCAGCCGCGCCTGGGCTCCGGCCAGCTCGAGCTGGCTGAGCGCGAGCAGCACCTCCACCGAGCGTGCCCGGAGCCGTGCCAGGGCCTCCTCCCAGGTGGTGAGCACCACTTGGGGCGCGGGCGGCGTCATCAACTCCAGGGCGGGCTCGTGCGCGTCTGCCGCAGCGGGACTCGCGCTCGCTTCGAGCGAGGGAGGTGCTGCGGCGAGCAGGAGGAGGAGGACTGGGAGCGTATGCACGGGCGGTACAGCTTCGGATAGGGCGCCCCGAGGACTCCGACACGGCGGATTCCGCGCGAAGACGTGTCCGCGTGCGCTATCCGACGCTTGGATTGGCCGCTGGCGTACGGAAGGGACGCCGGAGCCAGGGTGCTGACCGCTCTGTCCGGCCCAGAATTTTCGGATTGACCTTGGCTGGTGGGTTTTCCCATTATCTCGACGTTTAAGAAATCCCCCGACCCCCGAAGCGAGAGTGCGATGAAGAGGCTCGTCCTGTGCGCAGTGATGGTAGCGATGGCGGTGGGCTGTTCGAGCGAGCCCGCGGAGCAGGTGAACGAGGCGGAAGGCTTCACACTCCACCAGCACGACGCGACCACGCTCGAGGCGACCTACCGTTCGGGCGGCGAGTCCGTCCACGCGCTGGTGACCGAGGTCGCCCCCAACGTGGTGGAGGTGACCTACGACTTCGGGGATCCGGTCATTGGCTTTCGCGTCGACTACAACCAGGGCGTGGGCAACTTCACGCCGAGTGGCAAGGCGCTGGATGCGGCGCAGGCGCGACTGATCGATCCGCTGTTCGCGGAGATCTCGAAGGTGGTGCCGCAGGAGGACACGCAGCGCACGCGCATCGAGGACGTGGCGGTGCGGCAGACGAGCTTCCTGCAGATCGTCCCGGTGGGCGAGCTGCTCACGCCGTACTCGTACGTCTCGGAGCGCGGCTGGGTGCATATCTCCTGCACGTGCGGCAACCAGTACATCGGCTCTGGCTACTATCGCCAGGCGGGCCGGGGCTGTGGTTGCAATGGAGGCTCGGGCAATGGCTGCAAGGGCCGCTGCGGTCAGGGCTGCGGCATCACCAGCACCCCGGCGTGCGTGGGCACGACGGCGTACACGCAGGACTGCGCCAAGCACGACTACGGCCTCGGGAGCTTCGCCGCGGCCTCGGATGACTACTCGTTCGCGGGCAACAACTGCAGCTGCAGTGGGGTTGGCACCTGCTCCTGACACCTCTTCGCAACGCGCTCGTCGCGCTCGCCATCTTTGCGGGCGCGGCGCTCGGGTGCAGTCGGGCTTCCAGCGGGTGTCCCGAGGGGACGCGGCTGCAAGGCCGCGCGCCACCAGAGGGGACGCTGCAATGGTGCGCGAAGCCTGACGGCCAGAAGCACGGCCGCTGGGTGGAGTGGCACTCCAATGGCAGGGTGAAGATGGAAGGGGCCTACGTCGACGGCAAGATGGAAGGCCGCTGGGTGAGCTCCTTCGACACTGGCGTGAAGCAGTGGGAGGGCGAGTACCGGGGCGGCCTCAAGCAAGGCCTGTGGACCCTCTACTACGAGGAAGGACAGAAGAACCGCGAGGAGGTCCACGCCGCCGGTGCGAGCGAGGTGCAGTGGACCGCGTGGCGCTCCGACGGGAAGAAGTGGGCCGAAGGGACGCTGCTCGAGCACCGTGCGCAGGGCCCCTACTCTGAATGGCACCCGAACGGGACGCTCGCCGTGCAGGGCCACTACGCGAATGGCGAGAAGGCCGGCGATTGGAAGTACTGGGACATCGAGGGCAAGCCATCGGCGGGCCCGCAGGGTGACTTCTCGAGGGACTGAGCCCGTGGTGGATTGCGCGAGCACGGGCGAGCAGACGTGAGGCGCTGGCCTGCCCTCGTGCTGCTCCTCGTGGCGATGGGCGCGTGCGGCGTATCGCCCGAGCCTGCGCTCACGATGGAGCGGCAAGCCGTGATTGGAGGCGTGCTCGAACTTGGCTTTCCGGCTGTGGGGGCGATCGTCCCTGTGTCGCCGATCTGCGGCGAGCCGGTCGAGGCTTCGCGGGTCATCTGCACGGGGACGTTGATTGCGCCGCGAATCGTTCTGACCGCGGCGCATTGCGTGGAGAACGCCGACGCCCCGCAGGTGCTCTCGGTGGTGTTCGCGCCCGAGTCCGCACAGGCAGTTGCCCGCGAGCGCGTGCGTGCCGTCGAGGGGCGACTGCACCCCGCTTGGCGCGCTGGAGAGAATGACATCGGAGTACTGATTCTCGCGGAGGATGCGCCCGTGGCACCCGTGCCGTTGGACGGGGCAGCACTGTCGGCGGACATCGTGGGACAGGCCACACGGGTGGTGGGCTTCGGCATCGATGAGCAGGGCAGGACGGGCAGCCGGCGCAGTGGCACGGCTCGGGTGACAGCGGTCGCTGCGGGGACCTTTTCCCTTGGGGCCGCGCCCGGGATGAGCTGCGGCGGTGACAGTGGGGGACCCGTGTTCCTCGAAGTCGATGGTGTCGAGCGAATCGTCGGCGTCACTTCGTTCGGAGACCTCGTTTGCACGACGGGCACCAACACGCGTATCGACGTCCATGCGGCGTTCATTCAGGCGATCCTCGATGAAGTCGCTCAGGCGCCACCCACAAGGCCACCGCTCAATCCATCGGGGGATGCATGTACGGCGCGTTGCGAGGGCCACGCGGATTGCCCCCTCGGGATGGCGTGTGTCACCCAACCCGAAGGGGAGAAGAGCTGCGCGGTGGCGGGCCTCGAGGCGGGTCGATTCGGAGTGAGCTGCACCGGTCCTGACGGAGATCGGCTGTGCGTGAGGGCAGGTGAAGCCTGCCGGCTGTGGCTACCCTGTATCGAGGAAGACGGAGGTGGGTGCTCAGTAACGGGGGGCAGCAGTGGCGCGATGTTGACGTTCGCCGCGCTGCTCGCGCTGGCAGTAGGCTTGCGCCGCCTCAGGTGACCAGCCCGTTCGGAGGGCGACCGCCATTCCCAAGCGAGCATTGTTCAGGGGAGTTGGTGCTCCAACCGCTGCCACCGCGCCCGGACCCATTGACGCAGGTACTCTACCTCCTCGTCGTGGGTGGTGAAGTCAGCGCGGCTGTTCCACCGCCAGAAGTCCCGGTAGTCCTGACCCCAACGGGCCTCATCTCGCTGCGCCGCGGGGGCAAGCTCGCGCGCGTATTGGTCGATGAGTTCCAACACCGCCTCCGCGGACAGCTCGCCTTGGAGCAAGGCGCGGTAACGCTCACGCATCGGCTCGGCGATGGATGGGTCGGCCAGCATCCTCGCGAAGAGGAGATTGCGGTCCGCGAAGTCGGAGAAGTTCTCCGGCGCGCTTCGCCGGGTGGTCCAGTCCTGGCCGAAGCTGGTATCGAGATCCCAGGGGATGAAGCGCCACGGTCCGTCCGCTCCAGGGGGGCGGTAGTGATAGGCGTTCTTCGCCACCGAGTCGTTCGCGTCGATCAGCGTCGCGAAGATCCACCAGTCCTCGTAGTCGCGCTCGTCCATCCGCGAGATGCGCTCTTTCCGAAACGTCTCCGCGTCCGCATCGGCCACGAATGCAGTGAACGCGAGGATGCTCGCGTAGGCCTCGGGCCCGGTCTTGGGCTGGCCTTCCTTCTTCTCGAAGCCGTCCATGGGAGAGGCCTTGAGCGCACCCTCCGCGGTGTGGCGTGAGAAGTTGGCCTCGGCACCAACGGCCTTGAAGAGGTCCCCTTCCACGTCCAGCCCTTGCGCCGCCAAGAGCTCCCCGTCCACGTGGTCCGCGACCGTGTACAGGCCCCAGTACTCCCCATTCAGATAGAGGACCGCGCTCGCGGTCTTCACTTGGAGGTGGTCCGGCGACATGCGATTCCACAGCGAGAAGGCGAGCCGCGACCTCAAATACGAGTTGTCATTGAAGGGGCTGATCAGCACCAGCTTGCGCCGGTCGGTGAATCCGTCAGCGAGGAGCGGATCATCGAACAGCTCGTGGGGAGGGAAGCTGAGGGTGTAGCTGTTCTTGGGAAAGGCGCGGGAGGTGTGCCCTCGGATCTTCGCCTCCACCGGATAGCAGCGGCCCCGGTACAGGAGCCGCGCTTGTCGCTCACCGTCCTCTTCCGGCAGGGAGGGGGCGAAGAAGAGGTGGAAGATCGGCAGTCCATCTTCCTCGGCGAGGAGGGTGGACCCGAGCTCCTCGCAACCTGGAAAGGCGTCACCCCGTCCGGTCACGGCATGGCATGCGGCAAGCACCCCGCAGGCCATCCCCATCAGCAGCCAGCTCCCGATGCGCCGGCCCCACCGCCCCATAGCTCCTCCCGGCTGTGGAATGTAGCCATCGGCGGAAGAGGCGACAGCCCCCCTTTGGGGTCGGCGCGGGCTCTACAGTGCCGTACTTGTGTACTCCTGAAAGGGGCCGGTGATCGCCAGGGTGAGGCCATTGCTCTGCATGTTGACGAACAAAGCGCGCCCATCCGGGGAGAAGCACACGCCCGCGAACTCGCCACTCGAGCCCAGCGCGTTGCGCGCCAGGTTTCTCACCGTTCCCGAAGGGCTCAGGACTCGCAGGAACTCATCGGGCCAGCGAGGGTTGTCTCCGTCCTCGGCCATCACCACACCGCCCCATGGAGCGACGCAGATGTTGTCCGGCATGTCGAGCCGGCCGCGTTCCGCCGCCTGCGCCATCAGCTCCAGCGTACCGCCCTGGGGGCCCGTGGGCCGGTAGCGCCAGATCTGCCCGCCGGCTTTCGGGCCGCCCGTGGTGGCGCAGAAGAGGACGGCGCCCCCGTGGAAGAAGAGGCCCTCGCCCCGTCGAAAGAGGGCAGCCCCTTGCTCGGCGCCTTGCTGCCGGAGGGAGTCATCCTCCGCGTTTGGCTTCGGCAGATCCACCCACTCCACCGGGAAGGTGTCCCCTGTCTTCACCTGCGCGTTCATGTCCCTTCGGAGCTCGGCCTCGATGCGCAGGGCCTGCAGCCGCCCGCGCGACTCCGGGCTCAGGCGAACGCCAGGCGTCTCGGGTACGAAGCGGTAGAAGCAGCTGTCGTCGCGATCCTCGGTGAGGTACGTGACGAAGGTCTCTGGATCCACCACGGCGGCCTCGTGGTTCATCTTCCCAAGACAGGGGAGGGGCACCGGGGCCCGAAGGCTGCTGGCGGACGGGTCGCACAGGAAGACGTAGCCATGGCCCGGGGAGAGACTCTCCTCACAGGAGAGCCAGCCCCAGGGCGAGGTGCCGCCAGCGCAGTTCCGCATACTGCCCGTGAGCACGAGGTTGCTGGAGAGCCGGGTCAAGGTGGAGGCGTCCAAGACCACGCGCGTGACTCCTCCCGGGCTGAGGTCCTCCGGACGGTACGCCGGGGATGGCGGCGGCTGTCCCTCGGAGTAGGGGCCCAGCGCGTCCTGCCCGGGCTCCAGCTCGTGGTTGCGCATCAACACCAGGGTGTTGCTGCCGGGGGGGCCCGCGAAGCAGCCCATGCCATCCGGTTTCCCGGGGACGCGGAAACCGTCATCCATCGGGTCGCCCTGACGCTCGAGGACGCGGTAGCTGAAGCCTTCGGGCAGGTCCAGGAGGCTCGCGGGGTCCGGCGTGAGTCCTTCGGTGGACTCGGACGGGGCGCAGCGGCCCAGCAGGAAGGGGAGCGCGAGGGAGGCGCCTGCGCGCAGCAGCGTGCGGCGGCGCAGGAGGAGGTGGGGATTCATGGCCCGAGAGGATCGCCCAGGGCAATGCCGTGGATGAACGAGCGGGCGCTCAGGGGCCTGGAGCCCATCCCGGAAGGCGCCATCAGGGTTCGTAGCTCTCGCCAAAGCGGGCCTGGAGCGCGGCGCGCCCCTTCTTTCCGATGGGATTGTCCGCGAGGTAGAGGCTGTCGAGCGAACGGAGGTGCTGGGACTCGGCCAGCGCAAGCGCCCCAGCATCGGTGATGCCGTTCCCCGCAAGGGACAGGGCGGTCAGGTTGTTCAATGCGGAGGACCGGGCGATGGCGATAGCCCCCTCGTCCCCGAGCTGATTGGCGAAGTCGGGTTCCAAGGTGTTCAGACTCAGGTCTTTCAGGCGGGGTGCGAGCGGAGAAGCCAGCAATGGGGCGAAGGTGGAGGCGGTGAGGCGGTTGTCGCCAAGCTCGAGGCGCTCCAACTGCACCCAGTGTTGCGCTCGGCTCAGCGCGGTGATGGCCCGCTTGGGATCATCGGGGAAGGCGCCCTCGAGGGAGAGCGCCTGCAGCGACGCGAGCGAAGGTTCGGTGGCGACGAGCTCCACGCCGCGCTTGCCCAGCTTCTCGTAACAGAGGCCGAGCTCTCGCAGTCCCGCACTGAAAGGGGCTCGGACCAGATGTGCGGCACCGGTGGCCGTGAGCCCGAGCCCGTTCAGATGGAGTTGGACCAGACTCTTCAGGCCTTCGCACCGCGCGAGCCGCTCCGCCTGCGCGTCGAAGTCGCCGACGGTCTCGGGGCGGCCGACGGAGGGGTCCAGCCGCAGGCTGCAAAAGTGCCGGAGCCGAGGCCAGTTGAAGAAGGACTCGGGCAGGGTGAAGGGCGTGTCGAGATCCAGGTCCACGTCGAGGGACAGCCCAAGGAAGGGCTGGATGCCGAAGTCCACCTGGAGTCCCATCGGAGGAACTTCCGGGTAGCAGGCGGCAATCTCCGCTGCGAGCGCCTCCTTCTCCTCTTCGTGGCTGGCAGGGAGTGGAGCGTCGGGAGGAAGCTGCCACTCGAGCAGTTCGATCACGAGCAACCGAGTGAGCTGCTCCCAGGGCGCTCCCCGCCCCTGCGAGTAAAGGGCATGGAGCGCTCGGGCGCTCTCCTCTCCGCCCACCAGGAAGGCGGCCTCGTGCATTTTCTGGAAGAAGCCCTTGGGGAGCGAGGCGTCGGACATGGTGGGCGCATCATAGGCGGCCATGCTCGGAGACGGGGGCTTGCCTGGCGGGTCAAGGGAAGCGGTGGGAGCAGGGTGTGCCCACCACGTGGCATTCGAGTAGGGGTCCCAGCACTCCGCGCGATACATCGAGTCACTGCAGCGGAAGTACTCCGTGTGTTCAGCCGGACCGAAGCCGAACAGATCCTGGACCACCACGCCGTCTACGAAGGTCACTTTGCGCTGGGAACCTTAGGTGGACGCGTCGTAGTTCTTGATCTGCTGGATCGTGGGAGATTACGAATAGAAGCGATCGAGGGTCAGTGCCCAGGCCTGCTCGCTGGGGCAGGCACGAACGTGCCGTGAAATTCGAGGGGGATGTGATGGGGCAGGTGGGCGCGCCCCAGTTCACGGAAGCTGGCGGCGTCCAACACCAGCAAGAAGGAGCGAGCTCTCGCTGTGTCCAACACCACCGAGAGGATGACCCCTTCATCCTCTCGGGTTGCGCCAGGAGCGGCCACGAAGATGGGCTCATTGGGGTAGGTGTTCGGCTCGAACCAGACCCGAGAAGTGCGACGCTCGACGTCTGCTTTGACCAACTGCCCGACCAGGTTGTGCCATCGGGTGTTGTGGCTCACGCCATATGCGTAGCGGTAGTGCCGCCCATTGTGGGCCCCGGCATTGACGGTGACCATCTCCACCCGGTGCTCGGAGAGCAGCTCGTACGAGAGCGCGCCGCCGGAGCGGGTGGACAGCGGCAGGCAATAGCGATGGTACTCCGAGAGCGGATGCTCTTCGCTGCGAGTCGCCGCCCGCAACGGCTTCAAGTAGGACTTCCTCATCAACTCCGGCTCGTCCGTGGCGGCAATGTCCACGATGATGTCGCCAGCTTGCTCATAGGCATTGATGTGGTGGAAGGCGAAGAAGGCCTCGCTTTCGTAGTGGGCCACCTGCGCTCCAGTATGCTTGTGGATGACTCGAAACTGGGTACCTCGCTCTGGTTTCCAGCGCAGGCAATCCTTGGGAGCTTTGCCACTGAGCAGGGCGGTCATCGGATTGAAGACCAGAGGAAACTCGGTCAAGACGATGTAGTTTTCGGTGATGGCGAAGCTGTGCATGTACGCTGGCTCGCTGACAGGGATCGTCGCCACCAGGGTACGGCGGGTGCTGCGCTCGTGAACTTTGTAGAGGTTGTAGCTGTGAGTGAGGCCAAAGCGCGTCAGGTAGTTGTAATAGTACCCAGTCTTGATGTCGTACTGCGGATGTCCGCAGGACAGATGTCCAAAGAGATCATCATCGTAATGGAATGCACCCTCGGTCCTCAGGCTCTCACCATCAAAGAGGGTTGGCACGGGTTGCTCGGTCAGTGCCATGACCTTGCCCGCCAGTTGGACCACGTTGACATTGGTATTGAAGGTTCGATTGTCTCTTCGGCCCAGCAGGTCAAGGGTGGCATTGAAGACGCGGCTGGCCAGGGTGCTCGGCTGGGTTGCCTCGAAGCCTGCGCTGAGCTGGCCAGTCCTCAGCATGTCTTCGTAAGGAGTGGTTCGTAAAAAGCGGTTACGGTAGGAGACCTTGCCGTGATCGAACGTGTAGCGATGCACCATGGCCAGACCATCGAACCAGTGACGATAGCTGGCGTCTCCGTGCTCGAATTTTGCTGGGCCATTGCGGTACAGGCTGCCGCTCAGCCAGTCCGGGAGATGGCCCTCCGTCGGCAAGCGAGCGATATCGGTCTCGGTGTTGAGGCTGGTGAAGGCCAGGGAAACGCTTGTCGTGGTCTTCCCCTCCTCGACACGGGGCATGACATCCGGGTGGAGTTTCTCAGAGGTGGCGGTGCTCACTGGGGCCTCTCTCCTGGTAGGCGGGGCGTACAGCGGAGAGTGCCCCCCAGCGGCTGAAGTGAGCCGTGCGAATGACCAGGCGGCCGAAGGCTCGTGTGCCGCTAGCCGCGCTCTCTCCTCGTTCCCCTGTGAAGGGAGCAGCCGCCCACGCTGAGTGTTATCACCTCGTCAGGAGGTACGCGCATGCACGAGCGAGGCGAGGTTCCCCTGTTCCGGCTTCCGGTGCCGAGCGGCCCGCCGCGCGGCACGCTGGATGCCTGGCAGCGGCGCGACATGCTGATCGCGCTGACGCACCCAGGCTGTGACATCTGCCAGGCGCTCCACCGAGCGCTCCAGGCGAAGGCTGCCGAGTGGCGAAAGGAAGAGATCGACACCTTCACCGTGGTGCCCAAGCTCCGCTCGGGAGAGTCGCTGCCTCCAGGGGCACTGGAGGACGCGGAGGGGAGGGTGTCCCAGGAGCTGGCGCGCGCCTTTGGAGGGCCCTCGGGCGGAGCACGCCTGGCGGTGGCCAACCGCTTCGCCAGGCTCTACGCGGTGGTGGACATCCACAGCGGGCCAACAGAGGCCGTGCTCCGCGAGGCGCTGGAGTGGATGGAGCTCGCTCAGCTTCAGTGCGGCGAGTGCTTCGCGCCTCTTGCTTGGGACTGACTCGAAGGCCTCGGTCTCCGGTTCAACGGTGGCCCACGGTCTCGATGTGGCTCAGGAGCGCCGACGCGAGTGGGGGCACGACGGCACGTGGAATCGCGTGCCCCATCCCGTCGATCGTCACCAGGGTCGAGCGCGGCAGGGTCTCCGCCAGGAATCGCGAGTTGGACTCGGGATTGGTGGGATCCTCCGGGGTGGCGATGACGAGCGTGGGCACGGTGACATGCGCGAGCTCCGCCCCACGAGCCAGTCCGGAGGGGTCGGCCCGCGCATGGGCATCCGAGGTGTCGTGGCGGCCGGCGTGGGCGATGATGCGCCGCTCCAGCGCACGGAACTCCTCGGCATCGAAGGGAATCGCCTTGCCGTTGAGCCTGCGCCAGTGCTCGACCCGCCAGTCGATCTGCGCCTCGCGGTCACGCGGCTCGAACATGTGGCGCCAGAACTCGTACAGACCGGGGTCTATGGGGGCTCGCGCCGACACGTTGGCGCGGGCGGGCGCGCCTTCGAGGGCGGGCGCCCCGATGACCGTCGCGCTGAGCAGCCGCTCGGGATGCGCGACCAGGAGCCACTGCACCAGAAAGCCTCCCAACGAAAGGCCCACGACGTGCGCGCGCTCGATGCCGAGTGCATCGAGGATGGCCAGTGCGTCCTCGGCCATTCGGGTCGCGGAGTAGGGGACCCTGTCGAAAGCCCAGGTAGACGCTCCGGTGTCCCGGTGGTCATAGCGGATGACCCGGTGCTTCCGGGCCAGGAGTTCCACGAGCTCATCGGGCCAGACCCGTCCCGAGACGGTGGAGCCCATGATGAGCAGAACGGCGGGGGCATCCTCCGGCCCCCGTGATTCGACCCAGAGCGAGACGCTCTGGGCGACCTCCACGAAGCGTTCCATGGTCCCAGCTTCGCAGGACGGTACCCCGTTCAGTCCAGGAGGTTCGTCAGGCCCGCGTACATATTGGGACCGGGGATGCCATCCAGCGGGATCAGCGGTTGGGCTTCATCAGCGTGAGCACCTGGGTGAAGGTGCGGTCCCCATTGGGCGTGGTGGCCAGCATCCCGGTCACTCCCAGATAGGCGCCCGTGCCACCAACGACCGGAATCAGGGAGGTGCCCGTTTCGGCCTCGCGCCCCGCGACGGTGATGGTGCCGTCGGCCATGGTGAGCGTCCACTGACACTCGCTGAACTGACCGGGGAGCGTTCGGACGCAGTATCCGCTGTTCGAGCCGATGTTCTCCTTCTCGGCGTTCAACAGCGGCTGATCAAACACGAACATGTCGCCCGGCGAGTCCCCCGGCGCGCCCAGGTCCACGGGGGAGGCAATGCCACTGCGAGCATCCGCGAGGGTGTTCAACGTCCAGGACTCCTCCGCGTGAGCGGACTCACAGCCCAGCATCGGCAGGGTCAGGGCAGCCATCAGCATGGCCTTGTACATGGTGTTTCTCTTTTCTGGGATTGCTCGTCATTGAGCGGGGGGCGGCCGCGTAGCATGGCGCTCACGCAGGGTCCAGCGAGCGCTCGGATGGCTCCGCGCTCCCTCTCAGGAGCCAAAAAAATGCCCCCTCCTGCGCCCGAAGGCACAGGAGGGGGCGGGACAGCGGAGCTTCATCGCCCTTCGATGATCCTCTTCAGCTCTTCCTTGTCGCTGGAGAACTGGAAGGCGCTGTAGAGCTGGTAGGCGTTATCGCGGTCCAACACGCGCGGCCAGAGCACCCGCGCCACCTGCAGCTTGTCCTGCAAGAAGGTGAACTTCTGGATCATCTTCAGCACCTGCGGCACCAGGAAGTACTGCTGACTGGCCCCTGACTCGAGCACGCGCAGCTTGCCGTCACTGAAGGACTCCCGATTCATGGCCCGCGAGAGCGCGTCCAGCTGAGTCTCGGAGATGGGCTGCACCGCGGGCGCCGGCGGCGGGGGCGGCGGCTGGGGACGCGGCTGGTAGCGGCGCACGTCCGGAGCGTTGTTCACCGCGGCCCGCATCGTGTCCAGCTCGTCTCCCAGGTTCGTCAGCACCCGGCGCCCCTGGCGGTCGGACCGCTCCATCGCCCGATCCAGCAGCTCCTCCATCTTGGCCAGTCGCTCCAGCAGCCGCTCGCGCTCCACCACCACCAGCGTGCCCTCACGCCGGAACGAGTCCGGAGGGGAGTTGTCGTAGCCAGGGCCGGGGTAGCCAGGGGTGCTGGGAGCAGGCTGGGTGATGGGACCGGTCGGCTGGCCCGGGGGAGGCGAGCGCTTGAGATCCTGAGACTGTGCGGACTGCGCACCCGCGGCGGCCGACATCAGCACTGCAACAGCGACGACGAAAGCCCTCATGGCTATTTCCTTGGTGGGGTATACGCCCCTAGTGACGCACGAGGGCTCCCGGCATTCAATCGTCTCGCAGCGGCGAGCGTGGCGTCAGCTGCCCCCGACTTCCACGGGAAGGCGCAGCGTGAACCGCGCCCCGCCGCCGAGCTCACTCTCCACGTCGAGCGTCCCGCCGTGGCGCTCGGCAATCTGACGGCTGATGTGCAAGCCGAGGCCGAGCCCGGTGATGCTCCGGCTGGCCACGGCCCGCTCGAAGCGCTGGAAGATGCGCTGCAGATCTCGTGGCGCAATCCCAGGGCCCTGGTCGCTGACCGAAAGCTCCACCTGGTCTCCGCGCCGGCCCACGTCGATGCGCACGGGCTTCCCCTCGCCGTACTTCAGGGCGTTGGCGAGGAGGTTGTCGAGCACCTGCGCCAGCCGGGCCCGGTCCCCGTGGACCCGTGCATCTTCGGAGACCTCCACCGTGAGGGCGACACCTGCTGACTGGAAGACCTCGCTCGCCTGATGCACCGTCTCGGTCACCAGCTCCCGGACCGACAGGGGCGCCATGTCCATGCTCAGCATCCCGGTGGCAATCCGTGACACATCGAGCATGTCGTCGATGAGCCGCTCCACGCGCCGCAGCTGGCGAGCGGCCACCCCGAGGCGGGTGTTCAACGCCTCGGCGGGGAGCCCGGCCGAGACCGGCTTCTGCAACGAGCGGGATGCCAGCTCGATCTGAAGCTTCAGCGAGGTGAGAGGCGTCTTGAGCTCGTGGGAGCAGATGCTGAGGAACTCGTCGCGAGCGGAGATCGCCTCGGTGGCTCGTTCATAGAGCCGCGAGTTCTCCACTGCCTGCGCGGCCTTCCCGGCGAGCTGCTTCGCGTAGGAGAAGTCCCGCTCCGTGTAGCTGCGCCGGGATGCGGCGAGGAGCAGGGACAGCACCCCGAGCACCCTGCCGCGCGCCACGAGCGGCACGCAGATCATCGAGTGCACCTCCGCCTCGAGGATGACCTGGGCGTGCTCGTCGCCGAGGGCCAGCTGTCCGATCTTCTCGCGCTCGAGGACCGGGATGAGCAGGGGCCTCGCCTCGAAGAGCGCCCGGGCAGGAGGGTTCTCCGGTCGGTCCCTGCTGATGGCGAAGCGGGAGACCTTCGCCTTGACGGGCTCGTGTCGCGGGTCCGCGATGACGACCTCTGCACGGCGGACCGAGCCGTCGTCCTCGAGCAGGTCGATGAGGCACCAGTCTCCGAGCGTGGGCACCGCGAGCCGTGCCAGCGCGGAGAGCGTCTCGCGAGGGTCCAGCGACGAGGCCAGGACATCTCCTGCGTTGGAGATGAACCGGCGCATCTCCTCCTCTCGCCGCTGCTCACGGATGTCGCGCACGATGGCGACGTACCCGAAGACCTCTCCGTCGGCCGAGCGCGCCACCGAGGACAGGGTACTCGTGAGGATGCGCTCACCGCTGCGGTGGCGGTAGCTCACCTCGCGAGCCTCCGCTCCGGGCGCGTGCTTCGGCTCCGTCCCCTCGGCCTCGAGAATGGCCGCGGGTTGTCCGATGAGTTCATCCGGCGCATAGCCGAAGAGCGCGTTCGCCGCCGGGTTCACGAGCACGATGATGTGCTCGGGCGAGGTCATGATCACCGGCTCCGGGAGGTGTTGGTAGACAGCCTCGAACTCCGCGCTCTTGCGGAGGATGAGCTCCTGCGCCTCTCGCCGCTCGGTGACGTCCTCGTGGATGAGGACCAGTTGCCGGACCTCGCCGGCCGCGTCCTTCACGGGGTAGAGGTTCCCCTCGACCCACCGCGCACGGCCTGCGAGCTGGGGCTCGGCCGCGTCGTAGCGGATGGCCGGGATGCGGCTGTTCTCGCCTCGTAGGGCCCGGTGGAAGTACGGGAGGATGCCTTGCTTCTCGAGCTGGGGGTCCGTCAGGACGTTGTAGTCGCGGAGGATGAAGTTCTCGACCACGTCCGGCGGGATGCGCCAGAGCGCGCGCCATGCCGCGTTGACCTGCAGCGTCCGGCCCGAGACGTCGATCAGCTGGATGCTCAGCGGCGCGTTCTCGAAGAGGGTGCGCAGGCGCTCCTGCGTCTCGGCGAGCAGCTCCCCCTGGCTTTTGACCTTCGCTTCGAGCAACGCGTTGAGCTGCTCGAGCTGAAGGACCGTCCGGCCGTGGCCGGCGTCGTCATGCATGGAGTCAGTTTCGTCTGTTGTGACTCCCGACGCATAGCTCAGCTAGGGGGTAGGGCCAAGAACGCGCTGATGACGGAGCTGACGCTGGCCGGGGGGCCACCATGAAGGTGGCGCCCCGGCCGTTCACCTGAGCCCTACCAGTAGTTCCAGGTGTACCAGTTCGAGACGCTCCAGTACCGCTCATCGCCCGTGTTGCCGACCCAGGTCACGCTGCCACGGTCGACGAAGCCGGGGACCGCGGTCCACTCCCCACACTCGCTGGCTTCGGCGGCGGAGGCCTGGGAGCGGCAGTCACCGCTGGAGATGGTCACCCACTCCGGGTAGCCCTCGCCATTGGTGATCTGCTTCTCGATCGTGTACCCGATGTTGTAGTGATTGGCCCACACCGAGACGTTGTATTGCGCGTAGCTGTTGATCGTCACGCTCTGCAGCGTGCTGTTCACGAGCCCATCACCGGTCTGGCAGTTCTTGGTGAAGTTCTCGAAGGCCACGAGCCCCTCGGTGGGATAGACGGCGATCCCGCGGCCCAGCCACCGGAAATTGCTCAGGCCCGAAACGCACGTGAGGGCCTGGTCCGGCCCGCGCACGCTGAACGCGAAGTGGTGCGGCACGGGATTGGTCTTGCCCGAGTTGCTCGTATTCAGGAGGAATGAGAGCCCCTGATACTGGGTCGAGGCCGTCGGCGCCGTCGACACTCGGAACGCGAAGTTCTTGCCGGGCCCGGGCGTGGCACTGAAGGACGCGTGATACTCGGCGAAAGCCGGGGCACTCCCCAGCAAGATGGCTGCGATGAGAAAGCTGTTCCGCATTTGCTGCTGATCTCCTCTTGAGACTCCGTTGGAAGTATTTCCCCCCCACAACAAGGAGGGAGGAGCACTGCGTCTGAGCTATGCAAAGGTTTTCATCCTGGGTCTCTGACCAAGCTCACCTGCCTGGAGGAGCGCCCGCTGCAGGTGCGCTCACCTGCCTAGTCGGTGTTGCTTCCAGATGGCTCATGCGCGTGCGCTCTGAACCCGCGAATCGAGCGTAGGAAGCAGGCTGCCAGGGTACTGTGGAAGGAGCCGCCGGCGCGAAGTACTCGCCCGTAGGGATCACTCCCCCCCTGCGCTCCAAGTGACCGAAAAAGTCCGGCGTCACGCTCTCGGCAAGCAGTCCCTCGCCCAGCCATCTGCTCCCCACGGCTTCGCCTGTGGACATGGGGACCATTGTGGCTTGGAGCGGTTGAGTCGCATCTGGCATCAGGCTCGGCTTGAGAAAGAGCGTGTCGCTGTCATACGGAGGCACGAGGTAGCGGAGGAAGAACGCCGCGTGTGCCTGAAGCAGCTCATTCCGGCCCAACCACAAGAGGGAGAAGTCATAGCGCCTCCGCTCCCAATCGAGTCGCCAGATCCTGGGGGTTACACTGTCACTGTAGACATTGTTGAGCCCGGTGCCCGTGACATGGAGGTGGATGTTGCCGGAAGAGCCCAGCAAGAGCGCGATCCGCGCAAACCGCCCCTCAGGAAGGGCCGGAACGTGGCCGATCAGGCCCCCATCGAGATAGATATCCACATGGATGTCGCCGCCCTCGATATTCACGTCGGGAGGAGAGGCATAGTTGCCGTCCTGGTTCAGATCCACGACCGAATACGGCGGTTCAGCAATTCGGGCTCTGATGTCTCTCCAGTAGTGGATCGTCCCTCGATTGAAGCGATCCGGGATCACGAAGACATCCGTGGCGTTGGAGATGGCTGAGAAGGTGGGCTCGGAGATGTCCTCTGTACCGACCGCAATCGAGTCGACCTCCGCGCCCACCCTGCCTCGATAGATGACCTGCAGATACACATCCGTCGCATTGAAGGGAATAGGCTCGAGAAAAGTGAAGGTTACCTCCCTCTCCTGGCCGCTCCCAAGAGTGAGCGACTGCTCCTGAGACTTGGTGATGAACACCTCGTTGGTGACGAAGGATTCGCCCTCATCGCACCTGGGAAAGACCATCCCGCCAGAAGGGGATACCGAGAACTCCCCTGACAGGTCTGGCTCGTAGCACTCGTTGCGGCGGAACTTCACCACGGC
This sequence comes from Hyalangium ruber, assembly GCF_034259325.1. Lineage (NCBI taxonomy): Bacteria > Pseudomonadati > Myxococcota > Myxococcia > Myxococcales > Archangiaceae > Hyalangium > Hyalangium rubrum. Next base: position 317,658 of record NZ_JAXIVS010000008.1, read on the forward strand.
CCCGACCGTTCCACCATTCAGTCCCTCGAGAGGCGTGACGTTCCGGATCTTCGCTCGCATCTTGGAGAAGCCTTCGCCAGCGGTTTGATCTGCGTAGGCGTAGGCGCCCAGCTCGGGTGGCTCGATCTCCAGCTTGCCCCGAAAGAAGTAGTTGATGAAGCCCGCCGAATAGCTCACGGTCCTGGGAATGAGCACCCGATGGGCCTCATCCATGTTGAAGCGGTTGAGTGAGAAGAGGCGAGTGACCGTGTATTGGATATCTTCATCCCACCTGTCATAGATCACCTCCAGGCCCCTGTTGCGCAGGTCTTGATCATAGATAGAGAGGGTCGAGGCCTTCTCGACGGCCAGCGTGGGTCCCACGGAGGGATACATCGTCATGATGCAGGCAGCCCCCTGCCCACTGCACAGGGAGGCCATGTGTGGCGGGACCGACGCAGGAGCGCCGTACAGATCCTCGAGCGTGTAATCCCTGGGAGTTCCCGGAACCGGTTGCGAGTACATCGGCGTGACGACCTGGTCACGCCAGAGCGCGAAGTTGGTGCCTTGGCTGATGAAGTTTCGGTTGGTGAACTCCGCCATACCCACGTGGGCGTCGTTCACCCAGAAGTGGAACGGGTGCCTGAGTTCAGGAGCACCTGGAAAAGCGGCTTGGACCTGCCCAGAAGCCGCGAGTTCCAGCACACGTCCGCGCGATTCCATTGTGTAACGTTCATACAAACTGGGGTTGTAGTAGGGCCACAGGTACCACTTATCGACATGTTGGTCGTTTCTCACGTGCTGCGGTTGGGCCATGTCTTGAATGTGGTGGATGACCTGGCCCAGTCTCCGAAAGGTATCGGCCCAATACTGATCGCGCCGCGCTTGGGGACCCGGCTCGGTCAGCGCCTGATACATGGACCTCCGCGCGTCACTGAGAGAAAAGTCCTGCTCTGGGATTTCCTCTCCCTCAAATGGAAAACCCTCGAGTGCCCAGGCTGGAGAAGCCTTTCCCAAGGCCACTCCAGAGACAGTCAGGGGGCGGCCATGGACAGGATCGTAGAAGTGATTCGCGACGCGAGGTTCCGGGTCGTCCTCGAGGCGAACACCCTTCGCAATCAAATAACTGGGGGCACCACGGCCAAGGTAGAACGGAAACTGGGGGTTCCCGACCCACGAATCAAGCCCCAAGTCTTTCATGAGTCCGGCGCCGGGGCTGGCCACCGACTTATCCACGGCAGCCCTCGTCAGATCGGGATGGGTAATGATATTATCATAGGCTCCTGATGGCGAAGCGAACGAGAGGGCGAGGAGCACTAGGAAGATTTTCTTGTCCATTTTGCAGGTCCTCGTGATGGCTTTACATCTCATCGACACGCCAAATCCCATCCGGGCATTGAAGGAAATAGATCAGATGGATCCGTTGGAGGCCGTTGTCTGACCGTCTCACGGCATACTCTCCGATCGAGGGGGAGAGGCTCGCTCTGGCCAGCGGTGAATATGAGGCGACGATCTCGGGCATGAATGGCAGGAGCGCATCGAATACAGGCCCGTATTTCTCCCGAGCCCTGGGGTTCAGGTACTTCATCGCTCGGGCCTTGTCTCCCGCTGCCAGCGCTTCGTTCATGCCATTCCAGATGGCACCGAAGAGTTGATCCATCTGGTTCGCCTCGCGCGCTTCAATCACCAGGGCTTGGCTGAAGGTGGCTCCCGTGTGGTCCGTCACCACGACGATGGGGGTGAACACCCCCACGGGGTAGGTGGCGGAGAGCACCGATGAGCCATTCGCGGGCAGAGAGAATGGTCCAGCCCCTTCGAGGGTAAAGCTTGCGGGCTGCGCGGTGAGGTTGGTGATGGTGAAGGTAACCAGCAGGGGCGCGAGCCCCACTGCCGGCTCGGCGGTGACAGTGAAGGGGAGAGCCTGTCCGGTTGCGACCACCGTGACGCTCTCCGTCAAGGTGGTCCCCTCGACAGTGGTTAGCGTGGCGCTCAGCGTGTTGCCACCCGCGGCCAGTGGCACGCTGGCATGGAAGTTGGCATTGGCATCCACGGCGGCCAAGACACCATTGACCGTCACTCCCGAGTGGGGAGGACGATTCGTGATATGGCCCGTGACCAGCACCCGGTCCCCCTGGATGCTCGAGCCGTTGAACGGGTGGGTGATCACGAGCACTGGGCCCTGAACGGTCACCACCACCACCGCCGAGGTGACCGAGGCTCCCTGGTCGTCGGTCGCCTTCGCGGCCAGGCGGTGAGTCCCCGCAGGCACCTCGGTGAGCGTGATGGCGTAGGGAGCAGAGAGCGAGGTTCCCACCAGCACGTCATTGTGGAAGAACTCCACATTGCTGAGGGTGCCGTCGCTGTCGGAAGCCTCGGCGACGACGTGAATCGTCGCGGGAGCCGTGAACGATGCGCTGCTCGAAGGACTGGTAATGGAGACGGAGGGAGGGCTGTTTGAGGGCCCGGTCGTCGTGCAGATCTCTCGTTCGGCCAGCGGATGGAGGTAGCCTGCGGCATTGCCTGTCAGCGCCCGGGCGTAGATGCCACCCTCGAAGCTGCCCGTGCTGAAGTGAAGTTCGGCGCCGGGGGCCAGCACCGTGCCCCGAAAACCGAAACCCTGGGCCTGGATGGCCGTGGCCTCCACGAAGTTGTAGAGCACTGCCTGCGCGGCGATGCCGCCACCAAACTGGATGTCAAAGCCACGGAACGAAGCCGTTGCGCCGAGAATGTTGACCACCACGAAGGAGCCAGCCGGTGCGTCGATGGACCACAGCACGGCGCCGTTGAAGGCACTGGCGTTCACCTGGAAGACGTTCAGCTCGGGGTCCGTTCCTCTCATCATGAGGCCGCCCCAGGGCTCGCGCGTCGTCGTGCCGTTGAACCCCAGGCCCGCCAGCGCGGAGGAGAGGCCGTGCAGTTCGGCCCCTCGGGCAGCGAAGTCGATGGGCGTGCCCATCGACGGGAGTCCTCGACTGAAGGTCACGGAGGAGTCGGCGGAATAGGTTCCCCCGTACCACGCATCACCGTGGACCCCTCCGTTGGAGAGGCTCAGATCGCCGCCCGCCACCAGGGTCTGGGCAGTGGTGCCGTCCGGCAGCCCCGCCCCGATCGCGAAGCCGTTCAGGGTGATGGCGCCGCCGGCCGCGACCTTGCCTTGCACCGAGGTTCCCTGGTTGTAGTCCTCGAGCAGGAAGAGGTTGTAGTCGCCCAGCTGAACCTCGATGCAGGCCTGCATTGCTTGGCCGAAGCCGCCGGTGGACTGTGCAGAGCTGGAGGAGCCCTTCAAGCGACTCGGTTCGCGGGCTGTCTCCTGGCCGGAGCCCAGCCCTCGCGACGCGGTCGCCTCGAGAATTCGACCTCCCGCGGCCAACACGCCCAGCCCCGTGATGACGCATGCGAACAGGCTCCAACTGCGAGCATGTCTTCCAAGGCGCCGAGCCAGCGCGCGAGTGATTCGATTCATGCCACGTGCTCCTTGTACGCGAGGATCAGGAGTGGCGGGCAGACGTCAGAGAGGCCCGTGCTGGCCCCCCTGCTTCTTCGACGTACCCTCCACTGCAGGGAGCCGCGTGGAGATGGAGCTATGCAAAGATTTTCATTATTTTCGTGGGCTGCTCAGCCCCGACAAGGGCCCCTCCTTTCCCATGGCCACGAACGGCGCCCAGAAGTGCGGATGCGGATGCCTCTGGCGCAGCCTCCCGAATGGCCAGCGCACGCTTTGGATGCCGGGGGACGGGCCTCAGTGGGTATCGTGTGGGGCTCATGTTCCCGACACGCCGTCTTCTGTCCCGTGGACAGTGGTTGTTCGATCTCAGGCCCCAGCGGCTCATCGTCTTTCACGGAGCCGGGGGCGTGCGCCGGGAGGGACGAGGAGACGCTCCGGACCATCCGTCGGCGCCCTTGGTGCTCGCCGCGCTCGACGAGGCAAAGGACGTCTGGGTGGGAGGCGGGGATCGGCGTGTCTTCTCCGTGGGGGCCGGCGCGAGCGCTCCCGTCCAGGCCTTTCCGAGGGAGTGCTTCGATCTCACCACCGATGGGGACCGGCTCATCGGGGCGTTGGTGGACGACGCCCTCAAGCTGACCACCCTTTTCGCGACCGATGGGTCCGGGCAGCGGTGGGAGCCCATGACCTTGCCCAAGCCCGTGCGAGCCACGCACGGGCACGGGTATTCCGAGGGGCTCCCCCTCCCTCCGTCCCCCGATGGGGGGTTCCTCGACACGAGCCCCTTTGGCATCACCGTCCTGGAGAAGGGCCGAGGCCGCGTCTACGTGCTCCGCCCGGGGGCGGCTCAGCCGGAGGGAGCGCTCCAGGTGGAGCCGGGTAATGAGCAGGACACCTGGCGGGCCCAGGCCACTCCCCACGGCGTGCTCCTCCTGCTCATCATCAACTACCGGCAGACGGCGCTCGTCCACTTCTCGCTCGACGGCACTCTGCTTGGCGCCATCGACGGGAGCCAAGAGGATGAGGATGAACCGCTCTGGGGCGGCACCGGGGTGTGCGTCCTCGACGCGGCCCGGGCGCTCCTCTTCTTGCAGGACAAGACCCTCCTGGTGTCCCTGCCCGGACTCCAGGTGCTCGAGACGCTCGTGGGGGAGTGGACCACCTCCGTGTCCGTGACGCCCGCGGGGCCTGACCGGTGGTGGGTGGGCGCCGAGGACAGTGACGCGATCTTCCTGCTCACCGCCGAGCCCGGACACCCCTTGCGCCTCCGCGCCGAGAAGCGTCCGGTGAGCCCGGGCGCGCCGCTCATGCACATGGGCTACAAGACGCCCGCAATCAACTGGACCGAGTACACCTCGGCGCCGCTGACCGTGTCCGCGCCCGTGTCCGAGACGTGGCGGGCGGTGGTGCGCAATGACGGGACCGCGTGTGATTCCGTGCGGGTGCGGGTGTCCGGGGCGCTCGTCGGCGCTCGCGTGGTGGACGTGAGCGTGCGGTATCGCGGCCAGCCGCTCCCGATGGTGAGTGAGAACCGCGTGAACGTCGTGGGGGAGACCGCCGGACTGGAGGCAGGGGCCAGCGCGGAGCTGGAGGTGACCTTCAAGCCCCGGAGTGAGGGCTCGGGACCGCTGACCATCACCGTCGAGCCGCGCTCCTGGCGGTACCTAGGCGACGGGGAGCCTCGCTTCCTCGCTGTGGAGGGCCATCCGGCATTCGCCCAGTTCCCGCTCACGGTGGATTAGCGCGAACCGCGCCCCCTGCGCGTCCTCCCGGGTCCTTCTCGGGCGGAGTGTTCATCTTCCCGGGGCGATGACGGTCGGGTCGTCGCTCGCGGTGACTTGCTGGATGAGCTGGGCCACCTGCTGCGGGGTTACCGGCTCACCCTCCGAGAGGATGAACGCCTCCAGGTCGGCCTGGAACGCGTGGCAGTCCGGGTAGCGCTGGTCCCGATCCTTGGCGAGCGCCCGGACGAGGATGGCGCGCAGGGCGCCGGGTAGGTCCGGCCGGTGCCGCTCGGCGGGAACCATGGGCTCGGAGAGGATGACCTGCGCCAAGCTCCAGGCGGACTTGGACTCGAAGGGCCTGCGCGCGGTGAGCAGCTCGTAGAGCACCACCCCGAGCGAGTATACGTCCGCCCGCCGGTCCAATCCCTCCCGGGACCTCAGCTCGTCGAACGACGAATACGCGAACTCGCCCTCGGTGGGAGTATAGGCGTAGCAGGAGCGGGGGGCCCGGGACCGGATTCTGTCGGTGCCGAAGTCCACGACCTTGGCCATCCCCTGGCGCGACAGGAGGATGTTGTCCGGCCTGATGCAGCCGTGGATGAGCCTCAGCGGCTGGTTCGTCCTGGGATCGGTGAGGTCGTGGGCGAAGGCGAGCCCTTCGCAGGCCTGCGAGATGATGCGCGCGCACAGTGTCGCCGGCAGGGTCATCCTCTGGGCCGCCGCGTGCCTGATCAACCTGCTCAGGCTGGGCCCATCGATGTACTCCCTGGCGAGGAAGTACGTGCCGTCCGCCTCACCGAAGTCGAAGACCTGTGCAATGTGCGGGTGCGTGAGCTGGGCGGCGCTCCTCACCTCGTCGAGGAACATCTCCACGAACTCCGAGTTCTCGGCCATGTCCGGCCGGAGGCACTCGAGCACCAGCGTCTTCTCGAAGCCCCGCGGGTCGGCGCCCTTGGCCAGATAGTCCTCGACGATGCCTCCGGCGAGCTGGCGGATGAGCTGGTATTTGCCGACGTGGGATGTCACGAGACGTATGAATAGCAGGCACCGACAGTGTTGTCGTCTTGCGCCCGGGTCGAAGGGCGTCCGCCTTGCGCCCTGGCGAGCGCCCCGCCTAGCTTTCGCCGACACCAGACCGGGATCCTTCATGCGCGCCGTGCTCGCCGCCGCCCTGCTGTTCCTCTCCGCCTGCGCCACGACGCCAGCGGGCCCCGCCGCTCCTGCGGCCCTGGACGTGGCCGCCCGCGACTACGTTTCGCTGATCCTGGAGCTGGGTGAACGCGAGCCGGGCTATGTGGACGCCTACTATGGTCCGCCCGAATGGGCCGCCGCGGCCAAGGCGAACCCCCGCACGGTCGAGCAACTTCAAGCGGGTGCGGTCGACCTGATTGAGCGCCTTCAGGCGGTCCCAACCGCCGGGCTCGATGCAGACCAGCAGGCGCGCCGCCGGTTCCTGATCGCCCACAGCTCCGCAGCGGCAGCGCGGCTGCGCATGATCCAGGGCGAAAAGGTCGCCTTCGCCGACGAAGCGGAGGCCTTGTTCGACATCCGCCCCGTTCTCAAGCCGCTGACCGCCTATGACCCTGTCTTGGCCGAGCTCGAGGCCCTGTTACCGGGCTCCGGCCCGCTGTCCGAGCGCGCGGACGCCTTCCTGAAGCGCTACGAGGTTCCGGAGTCGCGGCAGGACGCCGTGATGCGGGCCGCCATCGCGGAGTGCCGCCGCCGCACCGTGGCGCACATCCAGCTCCCGGCGAACGAGCGCTTCGATCTGGCCTTTGTGAAGGGCAAGTCCTGGAGCGGGTACAACTACTACAAAGGTGACGCCAAGAGCCTGATCGAGATCAACACCGAGCTGCCGGTGCGGATCGACCGGGCCGTCGATCTGGGCTGCCACGAGGGCTACCCCGGCCACCACGTCTACAACGCCTTGCTGGAGAAGACTTTCGTCATGGATCGGGGCTGGATGGAGCTGAGCGTTTATCCGCTCTACAGCCCGATGTCTTTCATCGCCGAGGGCTCAGCCAACTATGGGATCGAGCTCGCCTTTCCTGGAGACGAGGCGCTTGGGTTCGAGCAGCAGACGCTGTATCCCTTGGCGGGCCTGGACCCCGCCACCGCGCCGGCCCTCCGGCGCTATCTGGGGCTGACCGCCCGGCTCGACGGCGTGGAGAACACCATCGCCGCAGACTTCCTGGGCGGACGCATCTCCGAAGATGAAGCGGTCCGGCAGCTGCAGAAGTACACCCTCGCCAGCCGCGTCCGGGCCGAGCAGCGGGTCCGCTTCGTCCGGACCTACCGAAGCTACGTGATCAACTACAATCTCGGGCGTCAGGCTGTTCGGGATTGGGTGGCGCGGCAGGGTCCTAACCGCTGGGACGCCATGGAGCGGCTGCTGTCCTCCCAGATGCTCCCGTCCGACCTGGTCCACCCGTCCGGCGGGCGGTGACGCTCCTCAGTCCTCCAGGATGAGGCTGGCGCATAGCTCATAGGAAGAATGGAGGAGCTGTTGAGGGGTAGCGGCGCGGTTGCAGATCGGGTCGAGAGGATCGTCGGCACCGCATCCTGTAACCAGACACGCACTGATCACGATCGACGCGACCTCACGCCACTGACGCCGAGCCCTGGAGACCGTGTCCGACGGTCGCTTATGCTCGCGGCATCATGGAGCCACGCCTCGATCTCGCCGCGATGATTGGGCGCATCGCGTACCACGTCGTCAAGGAGAAGCTGACCAACCCGCGGCCGACGAGCCTGCGCGAGGTGCCGCCGTCGCCGAGGCACCTCACGAACGAATGGCTAACGCTGGCGCTGTGCGACGGCACACCGGGCGCCGAGGTCATGGGCTACGAGGTCTCCGGGCGTGATGAAGGCACCTCCTCGCGGGCACGGCTCAGGGTGCGGTACAACGAAGCCGGCCGGGACGCCGGGCTTCCGACGGCGCTGTTCACGAAGTCCGGGGCGACCTTCAAGACGCGCCTGGTCTCGGCGGCCGCGGGGCTGAGCAAGATAGAGTCGCAGTTCTATGCGTTGGTGCGCCCGACGCTCGCGATCGAGGCTCCGCCCACGCGCTACTCGGCCTACGATCCGGTCACCAACCGCCAGCTCTTGCTCATGGACGACGTGACCGTCACCGTCGGCGCGACGTTCGGCGACGTCCTTAGCCGCGACCTCACGTACGATCAGGCCGAGAAGGTCGTCGACACGCTCGCGGCCCTGCACGCGAAGTTCTGGGGCGCGCCGCTCCAGCGGATGTACGGGAGCTGGCTGTGGAACTCGTACGAGTTCCAGGCCACGCTGAACGTCTACATCGGGGCCGTCGCTCGCATCGCGTCGGGCTTCGAGCGCGGTCGTGACGTGATCCCCGCACGGCTCCACGCGCGCCGCAGCGAGCTGGCCGATGCGATGATGCGTTCATTGAAGATCAACATCAGCGGTCCGCAGACGATGCTGCACTCCGACACGCACCCTGGCAATTGGTACGTCACCAAGGCGGGGGCCATGGGGCTCTGCGACTGGCAGTGCGTGGCCCAGGGCGGCTGGGCGCGCGACATCGCCTATGCGCTCGCGACCAACCTCCCGCCGGAGAATCGCCGCGCGTGGGAGCGCGACCTCATCGCCCGCCACGGTGAGCGGCTCGCGGAGGCGGGCATCAGGCCGCCGAGCGCGGATGAGGCGTTCCTCGCCTATCGCCAGGCGATGACGCACCCGACGATGATGTGGCTCTCCGTCCTCGGGCGACACGCGAGCCAGCCGGTGTTTCAGCTCCACGAGGTCACCGTCGAGCTCGTGCGCCGCGTCTGCACGGCGGCGGACGACCTCGACACGCTCGACGCGATCCCGTGACCGCACCTCACGCCGCAGCCGCGCCAACTCCTCCTTCTCATCCGAGCTTACGCCCTCCTTGCGCTTTGGGGCTGCCCGGCCACCCCGGCGCTGCCAGTTCCGGATGCTCTGCTCGGTACAGCCGAACTCTTCGGGGGGCAGGGGGGCTTGGGCTTCCTGGCGGCTGCTGCTAAAGCATCCGGATTGGAGGACTCTTGCCGCCCCCCCTCGTCCACCAGCTCGTCGAGCGACGAGCGACCGAACTTCCCTCCCATGTCGCGGTGAGCCATTCAGGTGAGGCGCTCACCTATGCCGCGCTGAACGAGCAGGCGAACCGATTGGCGCATGCGCTGCTCGCGCGAGGTGCAGGGCCGGATTCCATCATCGGGATCTGCCTTCCGCGTAGCGTTGAGCTCGTGGTGTCCGTCCTGGGCGTGCTCAAGGCGGGAGCGGCCTGGCTCCCGTTGGAGCCGTCCACCCCGCCCGAGCGCCTGCGACACATGGTGGCTTCCGCGGGAGTGCGATGGGTCATCGGCACGGGACCCGCCGTAGAGCGGCTCGCATCGCAAGGCACCCAGGTGCTCTCTCTCCCGGGCCTGGAGCTCGCGTCGTTTCCGGCCGTGAACCCGGGCATCCGCGTCCTGCCCGAGCACCTCGCCTACGTCATCTACACCTCGGGCTCCACGGGGCTGCCCAAGGGGGTGATGATCAGCCACCGCGCCCTGTCCGCCTTCACGGCGTACCACTGCGGCACGTTCGCGCTGTCGCCGACGGATCGCGCGGGGGTGATTGCCTCGCTGGGCTTCGACGCCGTGGTCATGTCCATCCTGCCCTCGCTGGCCGCGGGCGTTCGCCTGGAGCTGCCGGTGGACGAGGAGACCCGCCTGTCGCCCCAGAAGTTGCAGGAGTGGCTGCTGGCCCAGGGCATCACCTTCGTCTTCCTGCCTACTCCGCTCGCTGAGCGCATGCTCCCGCTTGCCTGGCCCGAGGCCTGTGCCCTGCGCCTCATGCTCACCGGGGGAGACCGGCTGCACATGCGCCCCAGGCCCGGGCTGCCCTTCCAGCTCGTGAATGGCTATGGCCCCGCCGAATGCACCATCTACTGCACCTCGGACGTCGTCCCGCCCGGCGGTGAGTCGCGCGAGGAGCGCCTGCCGTCCATCGGTCGTCCCATCGATGGAGCGGAGATTCTCCTGCTCGACCCGGAGCTGCGGCCCGTGGGGGCAGGGGAGACGGGGGAGATCTTCATCGGAGGCTCGGGCCTGGCTCGCGGGTACGTGGGCGCGCCGGAACTCACCGCCGAGCGCTTCATCCCGAATCCGTTTTCCCGCGCTGGCGGGGAGCGGCTGTATCGCACGGGGGACCTCGGCCGGTGGTTGCCGGATGGCTCGCTCGAGTTCCATGGTCGCTCGGACCGGCAGGTGAAGGTCCGCGGCATTCGCATCGAGCCCGCGGAGATCACCGCCGCGCTGCTGACCCATCCGCACGTGGGAGCCGCGCACGTCATGGCGCGGAGCACCGGTACCCCGGAGGCAGGGCGGGACGTCTCCTTCGTGGCGTGGTTCGCGCCCAAGGACGCGCGCGCCGTCCCCGGCACGGCGCAGCTTCGCGAGCACCTCCGGGCCTGGCTTCCCGAGGCCATGATTCCGCGGACATTCGTCGTGGTGGATGCGCTTCCGCTCGGCCCCACCGGCAAGGTGGACCCCCAGGCGCTCCCCGTTCCGGCCGCCCACGCGTCCCGGAGCAGTGAGTACGTCGCGCCCCGCACGGAGCTGGAGCGCGGCCTCGCGCGGGTGTGGCAGGAAGTCCTGCGCCTGGAGCAGGTGGGCATCCAGGACGACTTCTTCGCGCTGGGTGGCCACTCCCTGCTCGCCACGCAGATCACCGCCCGGGTCGAGGACTCGCTGCGCATCCCCCTGTCTCTGAGGGAGCTCTTCGCTCACCCGCGCATTGCCCAGCTCGCGGAGGTGCTGGAGGCGCGGCGTGCTGCTCCCGCGAAGGCCCTGCTGCCTCCCGTGGTTCGTGCCGCCAGCCAGCGGGCACCGCTCTCCGTGCAGCAAGAGCAGGTCTGGTTCCTCCAGAAGCTGTCCCCCGACAGCATCTCCTACCAGGCGCAGACGACCCTCCGCGTGCTGGGCGGGCTGGACCTGGCGGTTCTCGAGCGCGCCTTGACGGAGATTACCCGGCGCCACGAGCTGCTGCGGACCACATATGAGGAGGTCGACGGCCGGCCGTGGCAGCGCGTTCTGCCCGTGACGCCGGTGCATGTTCCCCTGCTCGACCTGAGTGTGCTGCCCGCGGACGAAAGGGAGCGCCAGCGGGAGGCGGCCATCCGCCAGGAGCTGCGGCGGCCCATCTCCCTCTTCGAGCCTCCGCTGGCCCGATGGAGCGCCATTCGTCTGGCTCCGGACGAGCACGAGCTCGTGCTCGTTGAGCACCACGTCGTCCACGACGGTGCGTCCTTCTCCGTGCTGATGTGGGAGCTGGACGCGCTCTACAACGCCTACCTGCGGGGAGAAGAATCGCCGCTGCCGGAGCTGCTCGTGCAGTACCGCGACTTCGCCGCCTGGCAGCGCGAGGTGCTCGACTCCCCGGCCATGAAGGCTCAGCTCGCGTTCTGGCGCGAGCGGCTGGCTGGCGCGCCCGAGGTGCTGCCGCTGCGCACCGACCACCCGCGACCCCGTGTGCAGACCTTCAACGGGGACCTCCTCCGGTTGGAGCTGCCGCCCGCGCTGCCTGGCGCCCTGCGCACCTTCTGCCAGCAGGAGGGTGTCACCCTCTTCAACGTCCTCTTCGCCGCCTTCGCCACGTTGCTTCACCGATACACCGGGGAGCGGGACTTGTGCATCGGCTCGGCCTTCGCCGCCAGAGCCGGTGTCCGGAACATCGAGAACCTCATCGGCATGTTCGTCAATGCCGTCGTCCTGCGGTGTGACGTCTCTGGCGCTCCGCCGTTCCGGGACCTGGTCCGCCAGGTGCGTGACCTCACGGCGGCGGCGGCGGAGAACCAGACGTATCCCTTCCTCAAGCTGATCGAGGCCCTGGGCGTGAAGCGCGACCCCAGCCGAAACCCGCTCGTTCAGGCCATGTTCAGCTTTCACGACTCGGCTGTGCCCAGTCCTCAACTGGGCGGCGCCGCCTGCACCATCTTCGAGCGTGGCAACGGCTCCTCGAAGGTGGACCTGGACGTCGTCGCCATTCCGCATGCCGGCCGATACCTGGGAGACCCGACGCGCGGCGATGCGCGCATCTCGCTCATCTGGGAGTACAACCGGGACCTCTTCGACCGCGCGACGATGGAGCGGATGTCCACCCACTTCATGCGGCTGCTCGAGTCCGCGGTGGCCAGCCCCGGCACCCCGGTGTCGCGGCTGCCGATGCTCGTCGATGCGGAGCGCCACGCCCTCCTGGTGGAGCGAAACGGCCCCGTCGCGTCTGGCTCCGAGCCCTCAGTGCATCACCAGGTACTGGCGCAGGCTCTGCGGACTCCCGGCGCGGTGGCCGTGCGAGACGAGGTGGGGAGCCTCACCTACGCGGAGTTGGTCCGGCGCGCGACGCTGCTGGCCGAGCATCTCCGTCGGCAGGGCGCGGGCGAGGACTCGGTCGTTGGCGTCTGCACGCCTCGCGGCGCCGACCTGGTGACGGCCGAGCTGGGGGTGATGTTGGCCGGTGCCGCCTTTTTGCCCCTGGATCCTGAGCACCCCGCGGATCGGCTCGCGCTCATCCTCGCCGATGCCGGCGTTCGCCAGGTGGTCACCACCCGAGCGCTCTCCGAGCGGCTTCCTGCCTCGCTGGAGCGGGTGTGCGTCGAGGACTTCCGTGCCCCCGGCACACCGCGCGCTGACCTTCCTACCGGCGTGCGGCCCGGCCAGCTGGCCTATGTCATGTACACCTCTGGGTCCACGGGCCGACCCAAGGGGGTGATGGTGGAGCACCGCTCGCTGGCCCACCTCGTTGGGTGGCACCGGCGCGCCTTCGGCCTGGACGCCGACAGCCGCACCACGCTCCTTTACTCGCCCGCCTTCGATCCCTCCGCAGCGGAGATCTGGCCGGCGCTGGTGGCCGGCGCCACGCTGCACGTCCCCGTACAGGACGTGCGGCTGTCCCCAGAGCGGCTCCAGGCCTGGCTCCTGTCCGAGCGCATCACCTTCACGGACCTGCCCACGGCGCTCGCTGAGCGTCTGCTGGCCCTGCCATGGCCCGCTTCGTGCGAGCTGCGCACGGTGCTTGCGGGCGGAGACCGGCTCCACGCACGTCCGGCGCCTGGACTGCCTTGGCGGCTGTTCAACCAATACGGCCCCACCGAGACCACCGTGACGGCCACCTCCGGCGAGGTTCTCCCCGCCGAGAGGGATGAGGCACTGCCCGCCATCGGTCAGCCCATCGACGGGGCCACGGCGTACGTTCTGGATGCCGAGCTGCAACTGGTGCCCCCAGGCGTCGCGGGAGAGCTGTACATCGGCGGCGCCGGAGTGGCGCGGGGCTACCTGAACCGCCCGGAGCTCACCGCCGGGTCCTTCATCCCCGACCCGTTCTCCTCGAGCCCTGGCGCGCGCCTGTACCGCACGGGAGATCGGGTCGCCGTGCGGCCGGAAGGTGCGCTCGAGTTCCTGGGCCGCATGGACGCGCAGGTCAAGATTCGCGGCTTTCGGGTTGAGCCAGCGGAGATCTCCGCGCTGCTGCGCACGTATCCAGGACTCGCAGAGGCCCACGTCCGCGCCTGGAGTCCCCCAGGTGGTGAGCCGCGGCTGGTCGGCTATCTCGTCCCCCTGGCGGGCCAGGCCATGCCTCCGCCGGCGCGGCTGCGCGAGCACCTCGCCCGCGAGCTGCCGGCCTACATGATTCCCTCTGCTTACGTGGAGCTGAGGGCTCTGCCGCTCACCCATAGCGGCAAGGTGGACGAGCGAGCGCTGCCCGAGCCCGCTCCCGTGGCGCAAGCGCCCCAGGTCCCGCTCGCGAACGAGCTGGAGCGCCAGATCGCTGGCTTCTGGTGCGAGACGCTCCGCCTGGAGCGGGTGGGCGCGGAGGACAACTTCTTCGATCTCGGCGGACACTCCCTGCTGCTTGCGCAAGTGCAGCACCTGCTGAAGAGCCGCCTGGGCCACGACCTGCCCATGGTGAAGTTGTTCGAGTTCCCCACGGTCCGGGCACTCGCCGGGTATCTCCAGGGCCAGGATGATGGCGGCGAGGCGGCCGCCGCGCAGGAGCAGCGACAGGAGCAGCGACGGAGCGGGCGCGCGCGCTTGCTGAACCGCCGGGGAAGGCTGGCGACGGATAGCAGCTCGGAGGAATCGGAATGAGTGCCTCGCAGGAGCTGGAGGAAGAGGACCGCTCCGCGCACATCGCGGTGGTGGGCCTGGCGTGCCGGCTCCCCGGTGCCGCCAACGCCGAGGAGTTCTGGGCCAACCTGGCTGGCGGCGTCGAGTCCATCACCTTCTTCGGCCCGGACGGGCGCCCCTGCCAGCAGCCAGCAGGGGAGAGCGCTTCGGGCCAGGAGGTGCCCGCCTTCGGCATGGTGGCGGACGCCGACATGTTCGACGCGGCGGCCTTCAGCTGTTCGCCCCTGGAAGCCCTCATGCTGGACCCGCAGCACCGGGTGTTCCTGGAGTGCGCGCGCGAGGCACTGGAGGACGCCGGGTATGACCCCGCACGCTACCGTGGCGCCATCGGCGTCTACGCTGGGGGCAGCGAAACCTCCTATCTGTCCGCGCTCCGCGCCCGGAGGGATCTGCTCGCGGGTGCCAGCGACTGGCAGCTTCGGCTGGCCACGGGCGTGGACTTCCTCACCAGTCGGGTGGCCTACAAGCTCGGGCTGCGGGGGCCCGCCGTCACCGTGCAGACGGCCTGCTCCACGTCCCTGGTCGCCATCCACGTGGCCGCTCAGGCGCTGCTCGCCGGGGACTGCGACATCGCCCTGGCCGGAGGCGCGTCGATGCATGTGCCGCCACGCTTCGGCCACTACAGCGAAGGCGGGCCGCTGTCTCCGGACGGCCGCTGCCGTGCTTTCGACTCGCGCGCGCAGGGCACCGTGGGCAGCAATGGCGCCGCGCTCGTGGTGCTCAAGCGGCTCTCGGATGCCCTGGAGGATGGGGACACCATCCGCGCCGTGCTCCGGGGCTCCGCCATCAACAACGACGCCGCTGGGAAGATTGGCTTCACCGCGCCGAGCGTGGAGGGCCAGGCCCACGTCATCGAGACCGCCCAGCGCGCCGCCGGCGTGGAGCCCGAGGGCATCACCTATATCGAGGCCCATGGCACCGGTACGCGGCTGGGAGACCCCATCGAGCTCGCCGCGCTGACGAAGGCGTTCGGCACCTCCCAGCGGCACTTCTGCTGGATTGGCTCGGTGAAGACGAACATCGGCCACACGGACGCGGCGGCGGGCGTGGCTGGCTTCATCAAGACCGTCCTCGCGCTGGAGCACCGGAAGCTGCCGCCCAGCCTGAACTTCGAGAAGCCCAACCCGGAGATCGACTTCGAGCACAGCCCCTTCCGTGTGAATACGGAGCTGCGGGACTGGGACACTGGCGGCCTGCAACGACGGGCCGGCGTCAGCTCGCTGGGCATCGGCGGCACCAATGCTCACGCCGTGCTGGAGGAGGCGCCCGAGCCGCCCGCTCCGGAGCGCTCAAGCACTCCGCAACTGTTGGTGCTGTCAGCCCATGGCCCCGCCGCGCTGGCCCGGGCCGTGGACCGGCTTGGCGGCCATCTGCGCAAGCACCCGGAAGTCCCTCTTGGCGACGTCGCCTGGACGCTTCAGGTGGGACGCTCCGCGCACGCGCACCGTTGGTTCGCCGTGGGCCGGGATACCTCCGAGGTCCTCCGCGCGCTGGCGGAACAGGAGGCCTCCCCAGGCGGCGCGCGTCTGGAGCCGGGAGAACGCCCGGTGGTGTTCATGTTCTCCGGTCACGGTGGCCAACACGTGGGCATGGGCCGCGAGCTGTATGCCACGCAGCCGGCCTTCCGCGAGGCCGTGGATGAGTGCCGCGCGCACCTGACACCTCTCGTGGGGTTCGACCTTCGGACGGTGCTCCATCCCGAGCCTTCGGATGCCGACGCGCTCGAACAGGCCTCCGCTCGGATGGGAGAGCTCGTCATCGGCCAGCTCTCCGTCTTCGTCATCGAGTACGCGGTGGCGCGGCTGTGGAAGCGCTGGGGCGTGAAGCCCGCAGCCGTGGTGGGGCACAGCCTGGGTGCCTATGCCGCCGCCACGGTGGCTGGCGTGTTCTCCCTGCCGGATGCCCTGCGCCTGGTCCTGGAGCGCGCGCGCATCATCGCGAGTCTGCCCGAGGGCGCCATGTTGGCCGTGCCGCTGCCCGAGGCCGAGCTGGCGCCCCTGCTCCAGGCTGGGATCTCCCTGGCGGCCGTGAACGGACCCGCGCAATGCACGCTGGCCGGTACGGTGGCGGACATTGAAGCCTTTCAGGCCCGGCTGACGGCGCGCGGCGTGGAGTCGCGCATCCTGCGCATCCCGCGCGCTGGGCACTCGCACCTCGTAGAGCCGGTCCTGGCCGCGTTCACCGCCTGCGTCCAGCGCGTCGAGCGTCGTCCTCCCCAGCTCCCGTGGATCTCCGACCTCACCGGCGCCGCCGTCTCGGCGGAGCAGGCCGTGGACCCTGCATACTGGGTCGCGCACCTGCGCCACACGGTCCGCTTTGGCGATGCGCTGAGCACGCTGCTCGCCGGCCCGGCCAGCATCTTCCTGGAGGTGGGGCCTGGACGGACCCTGGCGACACTGGCGCGCCAGCACCCCGCCGCGGGTACGCACCTCTCGGTGGCCACCCTCCCGCACCCCGCGGACAACACATCCGATCTGGTCAGCGCGCTCACCGCGGCCGGGCGCCTGTGGTCCGTGGGAGTTCCGCTCTCCTGGCAGGGATTGCACGCAGGCGCGCGGCGTCGGCGGGTGCCTCTGCCGACCTATCCCTTCGAGCGCCAGCGCTACCTGGTCGAGGCGCCGGACATGCCCGCTCCCGTTTCGGCGCAGGCAGGCGAGGGGACTCTGCTCGGCGTGCCTCGGAACGAGCCGGCTTTCGTGGCTCCTGCCGCCGAGCAGGAGTTGCCCGGGAGCGAAGATCTGATGGTGCGCCGCATCGCCACCGCCTTCGCCGAGGTTCTGGGGTTGCCCCGGGTGGGGCTCCACGACAACTTCTTCGAGCTGGGGGGCGACTCGCTGATGGCGTCGCAGCTCATCGCGCGGCTGCGCCCGCATCTCTCCGCTCCCCTGCGGGTGAAGAACATCTTCCGCGCCCCCACCGTGGCCCGGCTGGCCCGCTTCATCGAGGAGGCGTCGGCCGGCGCCAGTCCGCCCTCGGGGCCGGACGAGCCCGCGTCACCCCCCGTGCGTCCCTCCACGAGCTGACGATGACCCTGTCTTCTCCCTGGCTTGCCTGCCGCTTGCGGCGCCCAGACGCCTCCGTGCGCCTCTTCTGCTTCCCCCACAGCGGAGGCTCCGTGGGCGAGTACGTCCGCTGGGCGGACTCGCTCCCGAGCGTCGAGGTGTGGGGCGTGCAGCTTCCCGGCCGTGGCGCGCGGGTGGAGGAGGCGCCGCTCACCCAGGTGCGCGAGCTGGTGGACACCCTGGTGCGCGCGGTGGATTTCGGCACCTCCTTCGCGTTCTTCGGGCACAGCCTGGGGGCACTCGTGGCCTTCGAGACGGCCCGGCGTCTGCGTGACCTGGGCCGGGCGCCGCCGGGCTGGCTGTTCCTCTCCGCGGCCCCCGCTCCGCAGGTCCCTCGGCGGGGCATTCTCACGAGCCACCTGGACGACGATGGGCTGCTCACCGCGCTCGAGCCCATCTACGGCGAGCTGGCCCTGGAGCTCCGGGAAGATGCCGAGCTGCGCGAGCTCATCCTGCCGGGTTTGCGCGCGGACCTGGCGCTCGTGGAGTCCTACCGGCACGAGGCCGGAGCGCCCCTGGACTGCACCATGGTCGTCACGGGCGGCGCGCAGGACGACCTGACCCGCGAGGAGCTGGAGCCGTGGCGAGTCCATACCACCGGGCCCTTCGAGCTCCACTTGCTGCCCGGCGGCCACTTCTACCTGCGGGAGCAGAAGGACACGCTCCTGCGCCTCCTGGGCGAGGCCCTGCGCCAGGGCCCCCCTCGCACCGTTTCCCGAAAGGATCCGCAGCCATGAGCATGCCTCTGCACCCCGCCACCCGCAGCCGCGAGGGCTTCCTGGGCCAGCTCTTCGCGGGGAAGCTCCGCTGGGACCTCGTCCGCGCGTTCCCCGAACAGGATCCGGAGGAGCGGCGGCAGGGGGATGTCGTCATCGCCGAGGTCGAGCAGTTCCTGAGAGAGCACGTGAACCCGGACGAGGTAGAGCGCACGGGGCGGATCTCCCCGGAGCTGCGGGAGGCCCTGCGCGCGCGGGGCTACTACAAGCTCCAGGCAGCGCGGGAGTTGGGGGGCCGAGGGCTCTCCATGATGAACACCTTCCGCGTCATCGAAGTCGTGATGAGCTGGAGCCTCCCGGTCGGTTACACGCTGGCCATCCACAGTGGCCTGGGCGCGGGCGCCATCATCGAGGCGGTCCAGTCCGGTCCGCTCCGGGACTATGTCCGCGCCCGGATGGCCGAGGGGGCCATCTCCGGCTGGGCCGACACCGAGCCCGCCGGGGCCTCCGTGCGGCGCGCGTCCACCACCGCCGTGCCCACGGAAGATGGGACGGCCTATGTCCTGAACGGCGAGAAGGTCTACATCGGCAACGGGTCCATCGCGGATCTGCTGAACGTCACCGCCACGCTCTGCGAAGGCGGCAAGGAGCAGATCAGCCTCTTCTTCGTGGAGACGACGAGCCCCGGCTTTCGAGTGCGGGCCGAGCACGGGCTGATGGGCCTGCGCGGGCTGCCCATCGCCGCGCTGAGCTTCGACAACGTGCGGGTGCCGAAGGAGCGGATGCTGGCGATGTCGCAGGAGCACTGGCGGAACACGCCGCTGCTGGAGCCCCTCAGCGCCCTGGGCCGCATGTACATCATCGTGGGAGCGTCCCTGGCGCTCTCCAAGAAGTGCCTCCAGTGGTCGCGTGAGTACCTCCACCGGCGCCTGGCCCAGGGGCGCGCGCTCGGCGACTTCGATGAGATCCAGCGGCTGGTCTCCACCACCGCGTCCGAGGTCTTCGCCATGGAGAGCGTGTCCCGGTGGAACCTCACGGGCGTGACGGCGGACAACCTGCCCGTGCGCTGGTTCGAGCACGTGGCGGCCAAGAACATCGCCTCGCTGGCGTGCGCGCGCGTCGTGGACCGGACCCTGTCGCTGCTCGCCGCCGAGGGCTACGAGACGTCAGAGAGCAAGGCGGCCCGGGGCATGGTTCCGGTTCCGCTGGAGCGCGCCCTGCGCGACGCCCGAGCCTTCCGCGTGGCGGGCGGCGTGGACTTCCTCGTGGACCACAAGGCCGCGCGGGAGGGGCTCTTCTCCCTCTACTACCCGGCGCCCGCGCATGCCGCGGAGCTCGAGGCTCCCCCCGCGCCCCTTCCCGTGGAGGAGCACCTGTCGGCCCGCAACCGCGAGCACCTCCAGAGCACGGCCCAGGAGGTCCACCGGCTCGCACGGAAGAGCCTGGAGCTGTCGCGCCGCTACCCGGACGCGGGCGTGCTCTACGCGCGTGAGCGGACGCTCATCCTGCTCAACCAGATCTGCAACGAGCTGTTCACCATGTCCGTCACGCTGGCCCACGCCTCGGCCCTGGCCGCGCGAGGCCAGCCGCACGCCGGCGAGCTGGCGGACATCTACTGCACCGCCGCGCGGTACCGCCTGGACGATCTCTGGCGGCAGACCGACGCCGAGACGGAGCCGGACTTCGCGGGGGTGAGCGCCCGCTGGCTGTCCGGAGGCGAGCTCGATTTCCTGCTGTGCGACGTGGTCACCCGGCCGTGAGGCCGGGGTTCAGCGCGAGGGAGCAGGGGAGGGCGGCACCGCGTCGTTGCGGTGAATGACGCCCTCCTTCATCACGAAGAAGACCTTCTGGGTGGCGCGGATGTCCTGGAGGGGATTGCCGGGCACGGCGACGACGTCCGCCAGCTTCCCCGGCTCCAGCGTCCCCAGCGTATCCGACACGCCGAGCAGCTCCGCCGCGTTCACCGTGGCGGTGCGCAGCGCCTCGGCGGGCGGCATGCCCGCTTCCACCAGCAGCGCGAACTCCTCCGCGTTGCGCCCATGGACGAACACGCCTGCGTCCGTGCCGAAGGCGATGCGCACCTTGAGGGCAATCGCCTTGCGCAGCACCTGCTCCCGCCGCTGGTTCACCGCGCGGAGCTTGAGGACGCTTTCCGGCGGCAGGTTGCCTTGCTCCGCCAGCTCCTTCACCCCGTAGAAGGCGAGGGTCGTGGGTACGTACCAGGTGCCCTTGCGCTTCATCAGCTCCAGGCCCTCGTCGTCCAGCAGGGTGCCGTGCTCGAGGGAGTCCGCGCCCGCGCGGATGGCGCGCTTGGCTCCCTCCGCGCCGTGGGCGTGCGCGGCCACCTTGCGCCGGTGCGCGTGGGCCTCGTCCACCACCGCGTCCAGCTCCGCCTGGGTGAGCTGCGGCGCATCGGCGTCCGCGTTGAAGCTCATGACGCCTCCCGTGGCGCACACCTTGATGAGGTCGGCGCCGTACTTGAGGGTCTCGCGCACGCGGGCGCGCAGCGCGTCCGGGCCATCCGCCACGCCGGGGCTCGCATCCCGGGCCAGCAGTCCCTTGCGCCACGAGTTGCCGTAGTCACAGTGCCCGCCCGTGGAACTCAGGCTGGACGCCGCCGCGAGGATGCGCGGCCCCACCACGGTGCCGCGCGCGATGGCGTTGCGCAGGCCCACGTCGATGAAGTCCTCCGCGCCCAGGACGCGCACCGTGGTGAAGCCCGCCATCAGCGTCTTGCGCGCGAAGGGCAGCGTGTCCAGCGTGAGTTCGGGGATCGTGCGCTGGAAGCCGTCGATGAGGTCCTTGCGCCAGTCGGGTCCGGGCTCCACGGTCAGGTGCGTGTGAGCATCCATGAAGCCCGGCAGCAACGTGGCATCGCCCAGCTCCACCACCTTCGCGCCCTCCGGCACGGGCGCCTTCGGTCCCACGCCCAGCACCTTTCCCTCGGCTACCACCACCACGCCCGGGGTGACGAGCTTCCCCGTCTTCGCGTCGAAGAGGCGCGCGGCCTTGAGGACGTGGACCGGCTGGGAAGGCTCGGCGGCGGCAGCGGACAGGGACAGCAGGAGAGGACCCAGGAGGAGGACGCGTCGCATGAGGCGCTCATTGTGGCAGAAGGCGGACGCCGAGAGTTTGACCCGTCTCGGAAAGGTGGCGAAGTAGCGAGTTCCTGCTCGATCTTCCTCGCTAGGGCTCCGATGGAATTCTATTTCTCGTGCGATGCCTGCCGTTCGACCTACACCATGCGTGTCAACGCGCCGGCCAGTTGCGGGCAGTTCGGTTGCGAGCCCAGAAAACACCGAAAGCTGAACCTCCTGCCCTACTACGATTCCACCACCCAGACGCGGCAGCTCGTGACGCTTCAAGAGTCGGGATTGCCGAACCTGCCCATGCTCCAGGGGTTGCCGTACGAGGTCCGCTTCCTCATCGCGCAGTGTCTGGACTTCCCAACGATGGCGAAGATGGCGGTCCTCTCCAAGGCGACGCTGAAGATCGTTCGGCCCATCCTCCAGGGGCTCGTCAACGCTTACGGCGTCAGCACCTACCAGGGCGCTCAGGCATTCTCCTCGGCGCTGACGACGTCATCCTACGGTGCAACCCAGTCGCTGATGGCCTTCGATCAGGTCGACTTCTCGCGATTGAGGGCGCTCGTGGGCACTCCACCGGGACTCACGGTGGCCTACGGCAGCGTGGGCAAGGGGGACAGTAGAGGCATGACGACCAAGGAGGTCGTGCCGGTCGGCGGCAAGATGCACAACAAGTTCGCCGTGTTCAGGATGCCCACCGGCAACTATGTGACCTTTACCGGCTCGCCCAACATCTCGAAGGGCGCGATGACGGGCTTGAACGTCGAGTCAGCCCTCGTCATCGACGGGCCTCAAGTCGGGTATTTGTTCAAGCAGTACCATGGCCTGCTGATGGGCAATCCCACGCAGGAAGCCCTCCGCGCCTTCGGCCAGGGAGTGAACGCACTCAACGCGAGCGGCGGTCCCGTGCGAATCGCGTTCGCGCCCTTTCAGAACGTCGCGGACTTCGTGGCGGCGGAGATCGCCGGAGCGGACAGCGTGCTCGTCCGCATGTTCCTCATCAGCCCGAAGTACAAGATCGCGAAGGCCGGCGATGGCAGCGATCCGAGCCAATATGACGAGCCCTTCCTCAACTCCCTCATCACACTGTCGAAGGCGGGGGCCTCGGTCTGCGTGGTGTTGGACCGCAACAACTATGACAACACCCAGAAGAAGACCGGTTTCGTGGGAGACGCGGCGAAATACGTCACCGCCTTTGCGCCCAAAGCAAAGTTCTATGTCGAGACCGGGTTCCAGATGACCAAGCGTGGCCCGATCGGCATCATGCACGACAAGCTCATCCTCGTGAGGAAGGGGACGCGCTACAAGGTGCTGCTCGGGAGCTCTGGAATGACGACGAACAACTATGACCAGAGCAATTACGAGAATATGATCGCGCTCGATGGGCAGGGCGCCTACGAGCACTTCCTGCAGTTGCACAATTCCGGGTGGCGGGAGGAGGCCGTGATCCCTGATAGCTTCTCGAAGAAGTGGAAGCTCTGATCGGGTGGAACGCAGGGCTCCTCTCGCGAAACGGTTTTGATGGTCGAGGCGGGTTCAGCGCTTCTTGGATCGCGCTGCCCGCGGTTGCTCGGGTGGAGGCTGGGCGTTCTCGAGCTTGGAAAGCCGCTCGCCAAGCTCCTTGCGCCAGGCGGCTTGGGTGCGCGCGTTCTCTCGCTGCTGCTCGTAGATGAGCGCCAGCGAGTCGAGGATGGCCTCGTTGAACTCCACCTGCTTGCGCATCATCTCGTTGATGAAGGGCTGGAACGCCTTGCGGAAGGCGCGCTTGGCCAGCACCAACGCTGGCCCCACCACGGGCCGGTGCGAGCTGGGAGGATCCGCGTAGCGCGTGTCCTTCTTCTGGCGCGGCGCCTCCAGGATGGGCGGCCACTCGGCCTCCGTGGGTGCCCGCTCGGTGCGCTCCAGGCTGGCCCGCAGGGCGTCGCGCGCCTCGGAGGAGGGGGAAGGCAACCGCTCCGTCGCCGCCGAGACCGTCTCCGCGAGGGCCGGATCACACAAGAGTTCATCCGCGCGCATGGGTTTCTCCTGAGCGACGAAGGGCCGCTACCAGACGGCGGCTGGCCTCTTCGACCGCTCCCGTCTCCAGAGGAATGAGCCTCGCTCCCAGCTCCCGAGCCTCCGCTGGCGCCGAGGCCTCATGCACCGCCCACGCGTGCTCGCGGACATGGGGCAGGGCATGGCGCGCCACCTCCGTTCCCGCGCCGAGGAACACCGTCGGGGCGGTGGAGTGCCGCACGGCCATCTCCAGGGACGAGGAGCCCGGCAGCGGCCAGGCCTCCGCCGCGTCGAGCGGCAGCGGCTGGTCGGGGCTGAAGTGCCAGACGGAGGTGTCTCCCTCCGACACCACGCGAGGACCCTTGGAGAGCAGGGGCGTGTTGGGGCTCAGCGTCAGCACGCGCGCCTGGGGGAGCTGCTCGGCCACCTTGCGCGCCAGCAGGGACATGGGCGCGTGCGGGTGGCTGAGGTACCCCGGACACACGAGGTTGAGCCCCGTGGCGTCGTTGGCCACGGGGTAGGGGACCGGCGTGCCCTCCAGCAGCGGCCGCAGGGCCTCGCGCACCCGCTCGGCCACCGCCTCCTGCCCCAGGGACTCCAGCCGCGTCCGCTGTCCGGCGAGCACCTTCTTCCGCAGCGAGGGCTCTCGCTCCAGCACCGCGAGCAGTTGGGCCACCGCCTCGGGCTCCCGCGTTCGCGTGGCCAGCCCCGCGCCGCCCATCGTCTCGGGCACCGCCGCCGCGCCGTACGCCACCACCGGCACCTCGCGCTCCATCGCCTCCAGCAGCGGCACCCCGAAGCCCTCGTGCCGACTCATCGAAAGGTACGCCGTCGCTACCGCGTAGCACGCCGACAACTGCGAGGCGCTCACCCGGCCCAGCAGGTGGATGCGCTCGGCGCCCAGCAGCTCCTTCACCCCGTGGAGGTACGTCCCATAGGGCGTCTCCCGGTTGAGGTAGCCCGCGATCAGCAGCCGGCTGCGCGGCTGGTAGAGCCGCTGGTAGGCCGCGAACACCCGCATCACATCGTCGATGCGCTTGCTCGGCACCGCGCGCCCCACGAAAAGGATGTTCACACACCCGTCGTCGAACTCCGCCTGGAACGTCGGATCCGGCGGCGCGTGGAACGCCTTCCAGTCCAGCGCGAAGGGCAGCACCGCCACACGCGGGAAGCCCGCCGCCGTCAGCTCCTCGGCGCTGAAGTGCGAGTAGGCGAACGCCGCCTCCACATGCGGCCGCAGCGCCAGCAGCTCCTCCCGGGCCGCCTGGCACGCCGCCGCCACCTTCCGGTCGAAGCCCTCGAAGAGCGGGGCCGGCGTCACGTTGTGGTACACGAGCACCTTGCGCCCCGGCCCTCGGGCGATCCGCGGCACCTGCCGGGACTCGAAGCTGTGGTGGATGAGGAGCACCGAGTCCTCGTCCGCCTCCTTGGGCCAATCCTCCGCGGGGCGCACCTGGGCGCGGCACTCCTCGTCCCACTGGTCGGCGTACACCTCCGAGGTGTAACCCCACCCTCGAAAGAGGGCCTGCAGGTAGCGCACCTGGTTGCCCACCGCGTCGCCCCAGGCGAGCCGGGGCAGCATCTGGTGGATGGCGCGGGCTGGCGACGGCCCGCTGGGACGCCTGCTTCTGCTCATCGAAACGCGTCTACCTCCGCATCGCCACGCGCACAAGGTTACCTTGACGTCACGGAGCCGCTTCGATAGTCAGGCCGCCTCTATCCGGTTTCCCTGGGCAAGTCGAAATGAACGTCCTGGTTACAGGGGGTTGCGGCTTCATCGGCTCCAACCTCGTGAAGTATCTGCGCAAGAACCGCCCCGACTGGAAGATCGTCAACCTCGACAAGCTCACGTACGCGGGCAACCTCGAGAACCTCTCCGAGTTCGAGGGCGATCCCAAGCACGTCTTCGTCCGGGGTGACATCGGCAATCAGGAGCTCGTCGAGCACCTGATGGCGCAGCACTCCATCGACGCGGTGATGCACCTGGCCGCCGAGAGCCACGTGGACCGCTCCATCCTCGGTCCCGAGGTGTTCGTCGCCACCAACGTGCTCGGCACCCAGCGCCTGCTGGAGGCCTCGCGCTCGCGCGGCATCAAGCGCTTCCTCATGGTCTCCACCGACGAGGTGTACGGCTCGCTGGGACCCACGGGCGCCTTCACCGAGCAGTCGCCGCTGCAGCCCTCCAGCCCGTACTCGGCCTCCAAGACGAGCTCGGACCTGGTGGCCCTGGCCTATCACCACACCTTCGGTATGGACGTGGTGGTGACGCGCTGCTCGAACAACTACGGGCGCTACCAGTTCCCCGAGAAGCTCATCCCCCTCATGGTGGTCAACGCGCTGCATGACAAGCCGCTGCCGGTGTACGGCGACGGCGCCAACGTGCGCGACTGGCTGCACGTGGAGGACCACTGCGCCGCCCTCACGCTCGCGCTGGAGAAGGGCAAGGCCGGCGAGGTCTACAACATCGGCGGCGGGGCCGAGCGCAAGAACATCGAGATCGTCAAGGCGATCCTCAGCCTGGTGGGCAAGCCCGAGACCCTCATCAAGTACGTGAAGGACCGTCCGGGCCACGACCGGCGCTACGCCATCGATCCGACGAAGATCAAGCGGGAGCTGGGCTGGAGCCCCTCGCAGACCTTCGAGCAGGGCCTGGCCGAGACGGTGAAGTGGTACGTGGAGAACCGGAGCTGGTGGGAGCGGGTGACGAGCGGCGCCTACCGCCAGTACTTCGAGACCCAGTACCGCGCCCGCCTCAAGGGTTAGCCCTCACCGCCGGAGTACGCGCATGCGCTTTGTCGTCACGGGTTCCAACGGGCTGGTCGGCAGCCGCGTCTGCGCGCTGCTGGAGCAGGGCGGCCACCAGGTGGTGGGGCTCGGTCGGGGCGCTCAGCGTACCCAGGGCGCGCTGCGCTACATCGGGGTGGACCTGACGCTCGAGGCGGACGTGCTCAACGCCATCGAGTCGGCCACCCCGGACGTCATCATCCACACCGCCTCCATGACGGAGGTGGACGCGTGCGAGAAGAACCCCGAGGCCGCCTACGCGGCCAACGTCACCGCCGCCGCCGCGGTGGCCAAGGGCGCGCGCAAAGTGGGGGCGCACCTCGTCCACGTCTCCACGGACTACGTCTTCGACGGCCACAATGGGCCCTATGACGAAGAGGCCCTGCCCAACCCGCGCGGCGTCTACGCCGTCACCAAGCTCATGGGCGAGCATGCCGCGCGCGTCTTCGTGCCCAACGCGGCCATCGCCCGCACGGCGGTGGTGTTCGGCTGGCCGGCGGCGGGGCGCCCCAACTTCGGCGCGTGGCTGGTGGGCGCGCTGGAGAAGAAGCAGCCGCTGAAGCTCTTCGAGGATCAGTTCGTCTCGGCGAGCCTGGCCGACAGCGTGGCGGCGATGGTGGCCGAGCTGGGCGAGCGCAAGCTGGGCGGCATCTGGAACACTTGCGGCGGCGAGGTGGTCAACCGCGTCGCCTTCGGGCAGGCGCTGTGCCAGGTGTTCGGGTTCGACGCCAGCCTGATTACTCCCAGCAAGCTGGCGGACCTGAAGCTGCCCAGCCCCCGGCCGCTGCACAGCGGACTCAAGGTGGACAAGGCTCGTGCCCAGTTGAAGGCCAAGCCCCTGGCGCTCTCCGAGGCGCTCTCCCGGTTTCATGCGGCGTGGAAGGCCGGGGCCACGCCCTCTCGAGGTGGATGATGAAGGGCATTGTTCTCGCCGGCGGCTCGGGCACGCGCCTGTACCCGCTCACTCGCGTCGTCAGCAAGCAGCTGCTGCCTGTCTACGACAAGCCGATGATCTACTACCCGGTCACCACGCTGATGCTGGCGGGGATCCGGGAGATCCTCATCATCTCCACGCCCACGGATCTGCCGCGCTTCCGCGAGCTGCTGGGCAACGGAGACCAGTGGGGCGTGCGCTTCGAGTACGCCGAGCAGCCGCGCCCCGAGGGCCTGGCGCAGGCCTTCATCATCGGCCGCCAGTTCGTGGGCAATGACACCTCGTGCCTCATCCTGGGCGACAACATCTTCTACGGCCACGGCCTGAGCGAGATGGTGCAGCGCTCCGCCAAGCGGACCCAGGGCGCCACGGTGTTCGGCTACTACGTGAAGGATCCCGAGCGCTACGGCGTGGTGGAGCTGGACGCCAACAACCGCGCCCTCAGCATCGAGGAGAAGCCGGCCAAGCCGAAGTCCAACTACGCCGTCACCGGCCTGTACTTCTACGACCAGCAGGTGTTGGACATCGCCGCCAACCTCAAGCCCGGCAAGCGCGGCGAGCTGGAGATCACCGACGTCAACGCCGAGTACCTGCGGCGCGGCCAGCTCCAGGTCGAGGTGATGGGGCGCGGCTACGCGTGGCTGGACACCGGCACGCACGAGTCGCTGATGCAGGCCTCCAACTACATCGAGATCATCGAGCGCCGGCAGGGCCTCAAGGTCGCGTGCCCCGAGGAGATCGCCTTCCGCATGGGCTACATCACCGACTCCCAGGTGGCGGCCCTCGCCGAGCCCATGCGCAAGAACGAGTACGGCCAGTACCTGCTGGACCTCATCTCGAACAAGGGGGCCATCTCGTGAAGGTCACCCCCACCGAGATCCCCGGCGTGCTCATCATCGAGCCGAAGGTCTTCGGCGACGATCGCGGCTTCTTCCTGGAGACGTTCAACGCCAAGCGCTACGCGGAGGCCGGCATCCCCGGGCCCTTCGTGCAGGACAACTACTCGCGCTCGGTGAAGGGCACGCTCCGGGGGCTCCACTTCCAGGAGCCCCAGCCGCAGGGCAAGCTGGTGCAGGTGGTGGCGGGTGCCGTGTGGGATGTGGCGGTGGACATCCGCAAGGGCTCGCCCACCTTCGGCAAGTGGGTAGGGGTGGAGCTGTCCGCCGAGAACCGGCGCCAGTTCTGGGTGCCGCCCGGCTTCGCGCACGGCTTCTACGTGCTCTCCGAGTCCGCCGACTTCCAGTACAAGTGCACCGCGCTCTACGCCCCGGAGAATGACCGCGGCATCCGCTGGGATGACCCGGCTCTGGCCATCGCCTGGCCGCTGTCCGAGGGAGCGCCGAAGCTGTCCGCCAAGGACGCCGCCGCGCCGCACCTGAAGGACGCGCCCGTACTGCCCGTGTACCCAGGCTGAGCACCCGGGCCCCCTGAGTGGTGGGGGGCCTTCCAATCCCGCTATGCTGGGCTCCATCTCAAGGAGAACGCATGGCGGCTGCCTGGCTCACCCGGCTTCCTTCCTTTCGAGGCGAGCTCTCCCAGGACGCGAAGGTGCTCGACATCGCGGAGCTGGACTTCGGGAAGATCCGACAGCGCCGGCCCGCGGTCGTCCTCAAGCCCGCGACCGTGGAGGACGTCGTCAGCGCCGTCCAGTTCTGCAGGCGGGAGGGCATCGCCCTGGCCGCGCGGGGCAGCGCCCACTCGGCCGGCGCGCAGATGATGGCCCCCGAGGGCCTGGTCATCGACATGAAGTCCATGGGCCGCGTGCTGTCCATGGGGGACGACTTCGTCGAGGTCGAGGGCGGCATCATGTGGCGCCAGCTCCTCGAGGCCACTCTGGAGCGCGGGCTCACACCCCCCGTGGTTACCGACTGGCTGGGCGTCACCGTGGGCGGCACGTTGTCCATGGGCGGCTTCGGCTTCATGTCCTTCCACCGGGGCACCCAGATGGATCACATCCTCGAGCTGGAGGTGGTCACCGGTGAAGGCGAGCGGGTGACGTGCTCGCCCACGCGCAACGTGGAGCTGTTCGATGCCGTGCGCGGCACGCATGGCCAGTTCGGCATCATCGTCCGGGCGAAGCTCGCCGTGGAGCGCGCGCCCCAGGCCATCCAGGTGACGCAGTGTACCTATGGCGATGTGCGGGTGATGCTCGCGGACTTCATGCGGCTGTCCCGCGAGGTCGGCACGGATCTGATCCACGCGTTCGCCGCGCAGAAGACCGAGGCGTCCATCCGCACCAAGATGAACTCCACGGAGCGGCTCAACTTCCGCCCCGAGGACGTCGCCGCGGCCATCCAGAGCGTGCGTGGCCCCTGGGTCTACAACCTCGAGGTGTGCGATCTCATCCCCGCCGAGGGCAAGCCCCGGCGCGCGCCGCTCGATCCGTCCACCCTCCAGTGTCTGCCCGGCCTTCGCGATACGTGGTCGATGTCCTGGAAGGAGTTCTGCCTGCGGCTGCCGCCCCTCATCCTCGAGGAGCAGTACCGGGGCGCGGCGCCGCACCCGGAGATCTGCATCTTCGTGCCCTTCGCCCACGCGCCCGACTTCCTGGCCTCCGAGCTGGAGCGGCTGCACCCCGAGCGCGACATCGGCAACGGCCCGGTGCTCATCTTCCCCATCGATCGGCGCAAGGTGAGCCCCAGCCTGTTCATGCTCCCGCAGAACGATACGCACTGCCTCTTCTTCGGGCTGCTGCGCCGCGCGGATCCGCCCACCCCCGAGCGCATCGCCCAGCAGCTCGCCGACAACGAGCGCATCTACGGCGCCGCCCAGCAGGTGGGCACGGTGCGCTACTGCTGTGACGTGGTGCCCGAGAGCGCCGCCTTCTGGAAGCAGCACTTCGGGCCGCACTGGCCCCGGATGGTGGAACTCAAGCGCAAGTACGACCCGGACAGCGTGCTCTGCTCCTCCTGGGGCAGGGCCACTCTGGAAGAGCGAGGAGGCAAGTCATGAGCCGCAACATCAGCACGGCCCTGCCCATCTGGACGGCGCCCAGGGGGCTCCCGGTGCGGGCCCGCAGGCTGGACCACTACACCCTCATCGTCCCGGATGCCGTCGCCTCCGCCCGCTACCACGTCGAGGTGCTCGGCTTCCGGATGCAGCGCATCCAGCCGCTCAATGTCGGCTCGGCCCCACAGGGCGAGTACGACATGCTCAACTACGTGCTGGAGCTGCCCGACAACCCCGGCTGCGTCATGGTGGTGACCGAGGGACTGACGAAGGAGTCCATCTTCCACCGGTACATGGAGCGCTACGGCGCCGGGGTCCACCACATCGCCTATGAGGTGGACGACATCCAGGCGTCCTTCGACTCGCTGCGCGAGTCGAACATCCCGCTGACCTCGGACCACGTGCTGAACGATCCGCTGTCGGGCCTGCGCCAGGTGTTCCTGGACCGGAAGGGGCCCGGCTACTTCATCGAGCTCATCGAGCGCACCGAGGTGGCCACGAGCGGGAAGTTCGTCGACGACAACATGATGGCGCTGGCGCGGACGATGAACGGCTATCTCACGCCGGCCGCGGCTCCCGCGCAGGCTCCGGCCCCCTCGCGGCTGCTCAAGCGCGCCATCCGCCAGGACGCGGCACGGGTGGTCGAGTTCCTCGTCGACCCGGCCAACCTGCCGAAGTGGACCGGGCACCAGACCGTGCGCTGCGTGAGTGGCCGCTGGATCGAGATCCGCCGGATCGGCGACGTCGATCTGGACATCGAGTTCCACTCGGACTCGCGCACCGTGCTCTTCCGCTGGAGCTTCCAGGGGCAGAGCCGGCAGGTGGGCTTCAAGGTGCTGCCCGAGGGCGAGGGCCACTGCCGGGTGGAGGTGGAGCTGCCGCCGCTACCGCCCGAGCGCCTGGCGCCGATGGCGGCCATCATCGAGGCCGAGCTGGTGATCCTCGCGGCCCTGATGGAGGGCGAGCCGGACCGCCCGGAGCTGGCGCCGCTGCGCGAGAAGGTGGACCAGTACCACCTCGACGTCTACCAGCGCCGCCAGCTGTAGCTCACTTCCCCATGCTCACGAGCAGCGCCTGTTCGGGCTCCTGCTCGTGGGCGTCCTCCTCGTGCGGCTCCTCGGTGGGCCCCTGCTCCTGCTCCTGGTCCTGCGCGGTGATGAGCGAGGCCAGCTCCTCCAGGAAGCGGTGGGTCTGCTCGAGGGTGCCCGTGGAGACGCGGATCCACCCCGGCATGCCGTACTCCGAGCCGTGGCGCACCCGGACGCCTTGATCCTTGAGGTGCTCGGTGATGGCGATGTCGTCCCCGCCGCACTGGATCATCACGAAGTTGGTGACCGAGGGGATGTAGGCCAGGCCGAGCCGCTCGAGCTGGGCGCACATCTCGTCTCGCACGTACTCGTTGAGCCCGCGCACCGCCTCCAGGTGCGCCCGATCCTCGAGCGCCGCGCTGGCGGCGAGCTGGGCCAGGCAGTTCACGGTGAAGGGATCTCTCACCTGCCGCAGCGCCGAGGTGATCCACTCCGGCCCCACGCCATACCCCACGCGCAGCCCCGCCAGCCCGTACGCCTTGGAGAAGCTGCGCAGCACCAGCACGTTGCGCTCGGCCCGCACCCAGTCGACGCCGTCGGGCATGTCGGGGCCACACGCGTATTCGAAGTAGGCCTCATCGAGCACCACCAGCACGTGCTCCGGGACCGTGTCCATGAACTCGATCAGCTCCTCGTGCGACACCGGTCGCCCCGTGGGGTTGTTCGGGTTGCAGACGAAGACGACCGAGGTCTGCTGCCCCACGGCGTCGGCCATGGCCAGCAGGTCGTGGCGGTAGTCCGGCGTCAGCGGGACGATGACCGGCGTACACCCCTTGCGGTGGGTGAAGTACCGGTACATGGGATAGCTGGGGTCGGCGAAGACCACCTCGCTGCCCGGCTTCATGAAG
Source organism: Hyalangium ruber (assembly GCF_034259325.1). Taxonomy (NCBI): domain Bacteria; kingdom Pseudomonadati; phylum Myxococcota; class Myxococcia; order Myxococcales; family Archangiaceae; genus Hyalangium; species Hyalangium rubrum. The sequence continues at coordinate 349,426 of NZ_JAXIVS010000008.1, forward strand.
GAGTCGGCGATCAGCCGCAGCACCCCGAAGGCCCCCGCGCCCAGCACGATGTTGCCGGGGTCTACGTCGAGGTATTGGGAGATGCGCTCCTCGGTGAAGGAGCAGTCCCGATCCGGGTAGCGGCTGGCGCGCCCCATGCTTTCCAGGATGGCCCGCCACGCCTTGGGGGCAGGCCCGAGCGGGTTTTCGTTCGAAGACAGCTCCGCGGGCTCGATGACTTCCAGCGAGGGTGCTGGCTCCACCAACAGGCCACTTCGGGCAAGCATCATGGGATGCTCCTAAGCTGTAATTCTGGATGTCTCTTGGAATCTAAGGATGTGCCAATATTCACCTTATACCGTAAAGCAGGGCTACTTGGGTAGATGCCCCCTGTCCGTCTGATCAGTCCACCCAGGGTCCTACCCCCGCAAGCGCGGCGGGTTTGGGCAGGGAGCGCCGGTACTCCTCGCGCATGTGGCGGGGTTCCCAGTCGATCTCCGGGTCGAAGCTCACATCCACCGACAAAATGCCCTCCAGCGCTTGGAGCCGCTTCTCGGCCTCCATGGCGAAGCGCGGCCCCATCATGCAGCACGGGGAGGTCAGCCTCATGCGCAGCTCCACGTGGTGGCCCCCCGCCTCGGCCTCGCGCAGCCGCAGCTCCTTCACCAGCCCCATCGTCACCAGCCCCGCGGGCTTGCCGATGCCCACGCTGCACGGGTCCTTCACCTCGTCCAGGGCCTGCTCGATGGCCTCTCTCAGGGTGCTCATGACTGGCTCCCTCCGCGCGACCAGGGCGCCGCCAACGTGGTGCGCCGGGAGAACTCATCGCCCTGGGCCTGCTGGCGCAGCTTCGCCGTGTCCAGCCCGAGGATGCGCGCCTGGGTGCCGCCCAGCATCGCCCGTTTGATCGCCGGAGTGAGCGCCGGGAAGCCGTAGCCCTCCTGCATGTCCTCGGGGATCTGGAAGTTCCAGAAGGCCTCCAGGAAGGGCTGCGGGTGGATGACGGGCACGCCCGTGCCCCAGACGATGCGCTCGGCGGCCCCCACCATCATCAGCGCGCCGAGGATCTCCGCCAGCTTGCGCGGCGCGTAGAAGATCAGGGCGCTGGTGCCCTCGAGGTTGATGGTGACGTTCGCGTTGTAGGTGGCCTGCAGCGCCGTGTCCTCGAGGAAGGCGAAGCCGCCATGGAAGATCTCGAAGTTGAGGCCAGGGAAGGAGGTGGCCGCCGGGCCGATGTCGCGCATCTCGAAGAACTCGTGACCCAGCGGGCCGAAGGCGATGGCCTTGTGCATGGCCACCGTCTTGATGCCCTTCTTCAACATGCGCTCGTAGAGCGGGAACATGAACTTCTCGTCGTCCAGCCGGATGCCGCGCACCTGCCCGCCCACCAGATCCAGCGGGTAGAACTTGATGGCGGAGGCCTTCTCCTCCTCGATGAGGCGATCGAGTTCCTCCAGGGCATCCGGGCGGTAGGGGCTCATGCCGGCGTAGAGGATGACGCGGCCCGGCCAGCGCTCCCGCATCTGCTGGCCGATGTGCATCGGGCCGCCGCCGTCCTTGAAGAGCGAGTAGATGGGCAGGCTGTGGTAGACGCACGCGTCGATCGTGCTCTCGCTGAAGAGCGAGTGGGCGATGAGCTCCACGTCCTGCATGCCGCGCAGCTTCGGGTCCAGCAGCCACTTCTTGTCGGCGCGCGGGCTGTAGAACTCGTGGATGCCCCACAGCGCGTTGACGAAGATCTTCGCGTAGGAGCCGGGTACGTGGTTGCTCTCGGCGAAGTGGTAGGTGTGGGCCACGCCGTCGATGACGAAGAGATCGTCCGGCAGGCTCTCCCACGCCTTGCCGCCGGAGATGGCGGCGGCGGCTTTGGGCTCCAGCAGGTGTACGTTGCTGCGCAGGGTGCTGCGCGAGGCGGTCGTCATGTTGTCCCCTCCGTTTCCTGGGCGCTGGCCCAGGGCAGGGGAGAGGTTAGCGGACCCTTCCGTTAGGGCATACTGAGCGGGCCCGGAGGCTGGCCCGATGCCCTACGCGCCGATCGAAGAAGGGACGCTCTATTACGAGGAGTACGGCTCGGGGCCGCCGTTGCTGCTCGTCTCCGGCCTGGGCGGGACCAGCGCCTACTGGCGACCGCAGCTCGAGGCGTACTCGAAGCGCTACCGCGTCATCCTCCATGACCACCGAGGGTGCGGCAGGAGCACGCGCTCGGAGATCTCCTACTCCGTCGATCAGATGAGCCGCGATGTGCTGGCGCTCATGGACCACCTGCGCCTGGAGCGCGTACACCTGCTGGGCCACTCGACGGGCGGGGCCATCGGCCAGACGATCGCCGTGACGGCCCCCGAGCGGCTGCGCAGCCTGGTGCTGTACGCGAGCTGGGGACGGACGGACGAGTTCTTCCGCCGCGCCATGGAGAGCCGCAAGGCGCTGCTGGAGCGCTCCGGCCCCGAGGCCTTCATCCGGGCCACGCCGCTCTTCCTCTTCCCGCCGTGGTGGATCCATCGCTTCCCCGAGCGGGTGGCGGCGCTGGATCAGGTGTCGCGCGAGGGCTTCTCCGGCGTCGCCATCACGGCGAGCCGCTGCCAGGCCATCATCGACTTCGATCGGCTGGCCGAGCTCGGGCGCATCCAGGCGCCGACGCTGGTGCTCTGCGCCCAGGACGACTTCCTGACACCCTTGTACCTCTCGGAGGAGCTGGCGCGGCACATCCCCGGCGCGAGGCTCGTGGCGCTCGCGCGGGGCGCACACGCAGCCTCACAGGTGGAACCCGAGCCCTTCGATCAGGCGGTGCTCGGGTTCCTGGAGGAGGCCGAGGCGCGTTACCAGGAGACTTCGTAGGTGCAGGTGGTGTTGCCCTGCTTGCGGCAGCTTCCAGGCTTGTGGACCACGCGCACCCAGAGCGCTCCGGGCGGCTTGAAGCGCTCGCTCAGCGCCTCCAGCAGCCCCTCGTCCAGCTCGCACATGTACTCGTTGTCCGTGGTCACCTGGGCGCTGCGGGCCCCCGTGGACTCGAAGACGTACTTGCCGATGTAGCCGGGCCCGCGGTGGCAGATCCGGTAGACGGAGTCGAGCGAAGCGAGCGCCTCCTCCAGCGACAGGTTGGCGGAGCTGAAGCGCACGTGCTCCAGGAGCTTGCGGCCGATGGACTTCATCGTGCTGGGGCCGATGCGCTCCGTGATGACCTTGAAGGCATCTAGCGCGTTGCGGAACGGGTACCACTGAGCGCCATCAATGGGGTCCAGCCCATGGCTGGCGAGGATCTTCCGGGCGTGTGATTCGATCAGCGACATCGCCTCGAGCACCGACAGGAGTCCCTGCCCGCTCACCATCACCTGGGTCGCGGGGGTTCGCTGCGGTGGAGAGGAGACCTTTTCTCCGAGCATCATCCTTCCAATATAGCGAAGGTCTCACCCGCTTGTGCAACGCGACCTGACCCCGAGTGCGCGTGGTGGCTCGCGATGATCACCCGAGGTGGAGTGTCGGATAGCCAACACGCCCCTTTTGTCGGGAAAGTCGGTCATTTTCGTTAAGTCCGCCGCCTGCTCACCAGGCGCTCGAGCGAGCGCTCGTGGGCGGGGGAGCACCCGCTCTGTAGGGAATGCGCATCCTCTTCAACGGGACACCGTGGAGGAGGCGAAATGGTTCTGCCGGGCAAGGGGATGAGCTGGAAGGAGTTCTTCAAGGCCCTGAAGAACGAGTACACGCGGGACAAGGTGAGTGACACCGCCGGAGCGCTCACGTTCTTTGGCGTGCTGGCGCTCTTTCCGTTCCTGCTCTTCCTGGTGTCCCTGGCCAGCGTGATCATCGATCCCGCGCAGGCGGAGGTGTTGATCCGACAGCTCGCCAGGGTGGCGCCGCAGGAGGTGGTCTCCATCCTGGGCGATCGCCTCCACGCGCTGGCGGAGAACAACAGCGTGGGGCTGCTGACGGTGGGTGGTGTGGGAGCCGTCTGGGCCGCGTCGGGCGGCGTGGTGGCGCTGATGACGGCGCTCAACACCACGTATGGCGTGGAGGAGTCGCGGCCCTTCTGGAAGGTGCGAGGAATCGCCATCCTGACGACGGTGGGCGGGGCGCTGCTCGCCATCGTCGCGGCGGCGATCGCGGTGGCGGCGCCCGCGCTGGCCGACAAGCTGGGAGCGCCGTTCTCCACGCTCGTCGTCTGGCTGCGCCTGCCGGTGGCCGGCGTGCTGATGATGTTCCTGTGGGCGGTGCTCTACTACGCGCTGCCGGACGTGAAGCAGAAGTTCAAGTTCATCACCCCGGGCTCGGTGGTGGGCGTCGTCATCTGGGTGATCGCCTCGTGGGGCTTCTCGAAGTACGTGGCGAACTTCGGCTCGTATGACGTGAACTACGGCGCCATCGGCGGCGTCATCGTCATGCTGCTGTGGATGTGGATCACCTCGCAGGTCATCCTGCTGGGAGCGGAGATCAACGCCATCCTCGAGCACCGCTCTCCGGAGGGGAAGTCGCCCGGCCAGAAGGTGCCCGGCAAGGGTGGGGCGATGGCCACCAAGACCGAGATGGAGCAGGACGGGGCCAACCTGCCGGGGGCCACGGACTTCCGCCCGGCCCCGCCGGCTCCTCCCGCGCCTCAGCCTTCGCTGCGCAACAGCCCGCTGGCCGCCGCGGCCAAGTGGGCGGCGGGCCTTGGGCTGGGCATCTTCCTGCTACGCCGGGGCACGCGGCCGAACTGAGCCCGGCCCGCGTGTGCTTCCGCTCGGAGGGGACTACCGACGACGCAGGGTCGTCTCCTCCGAGTGCTTCTCGAGGAACTCGGAGAAGGGCCCGTTGTAGTCGACCACTTCCTTGCCCTCCTTGAGTGACCAGATGCGCGTGGCCACCTCGGAGATGAGCTCCTGGTCGTGCGTCACGACGATGACGGTGCCCTCGAACTTCTTGAGGCCCTCGGCCAGCGCGCTGATCGACTCCAGGTCCAGGTGGTTGGTGGGCTCGTCGAACACCAGCACGTTGTCCTGCGTCAGCATCAGCTTGCAGAGCAGCAGCCGCACCGTCTCACCACCCGACAGGGTGTTGGTGGGCTTCATCCGCTCCTCGCCCGAGAAGAGCATCCGGCCCAGCACGCCGGAGATCTCCTCGTTGGTGAGCTTGACGTTGATGTCGCGCAGCCACTCGAACGCCGTGCTGTCCTTGCGGATAGTGCCGTGGTGGTCCTGCGGCAGGTAGCCCATGGAGGCCTGGTGGCCCCACTTGATGGTGCCCGCGTCCGGCTCGAGCTGCCCGGCGATCATCTTCACCAGCGTGGACTTACCCACGCCGTTCTTGCCGATGACGCAGATCTTCTCGCCCTTGCACACCAGCGAGTTGAACGGCTTGATGATCGGCACCCCGTCGAAGGACTTCTGGATGCCTTCGATCATCAGCGTCTGCTTGCCGCTGACCTGCTTCTGATCGAAGCGGATGAAGGGGCGGGCGATGTTCGAGCGCTTCAGGTCATCGGTCCGCAGCTTCTCGATCTGCTTGATGCGGCTCTGCACCTGTGAGGCGCGGGTACCGGCGTGGAAGCGCGCCACGAAGTCCTGCAGCTGGGCGATCTTCTTCTTCTTCTCGGAGACCTCGGACTCGACACGGCTGCGCAACTGGGCCTTCTGGTGCACCATGTCGTCGTAGCCGCCCGTGTACTGGATGATCGTCTCGTAATCGATGTCCGCGATGTGGGTGCAGATCTCGTTCAGGAAGTGCCGGTCGTGGCTGATGGTGATCAGCACGCCCTGGTACTCCTTGAGGAAGTTCTCCAGCCAGCGGATCGAGTCGATATCCAGGTTGTTCGTGGGCTCGTCCAGCAGCAGCCCGTCGGGCTTGCCGAAGAGCGCCTGCGCCAGCAGCACGCGCAGCTTCAGGCCGCCGGTCAGCTGCCGCATGGGGCCCTCGTGGGCCTGCTCCTCGATGCCCAGACCCACCAGCAGGGTGGCCGCGTCACTCTCGGCGACGTAGCCGTCCTCCTCGGCGATGACGCCCTCGAGCTCACCCAGCCGGTTGCCGTCCTCCTCGGTGATGTCCGACTTGGCCAGCAGCTGGTTCTTCTCGTGCATCGCCTCCCACAGGGGCTTGTTGCCCATGAGGACCACGTCCAGCACGCGGGTCTCCTCGTAGCGGAAGTGATCCTGGCGCAGGATGCCCAGGCGCTTGGGCCGCGACAGCGTGCCCATGTCCGCCTCCTCGTCCCCCGCGAGGATCTTCATGAACGTGGACTTGCCCGCCCCGTTGGGGCCGGTCAGGCCGTAGCGGCGGCCGGGCGAGAACGCGACGTTCACTTCCTCGAACAGCTTCTTGGGCCCGTAGGCCTTGGAGACATTGATGACGTTGAACATGGGCGGCGCTCTTCTAGCGGAAATGGGGCAGCGGCCAAAGGCGCGCGGCATTACCACCGCTCACGGGCGGTGTGGAGTCTTTGTAACGTGGGGTGGCGGCGATTCATGCCATTCCCGCGGCATTCCCGGGTGTGCGCCCTGCGGGCGAGGAAGCAGGCCCCCCCTTACATCCTCTGGGTAAAGCGGGCGTGCGGCAGGTATAAGCCCCCGCAATGGCTGTCCGCTTCGAGCTGCTCACCACTGATTCCACTGGCGCCCGCGCCGGGGTGATTCACACCCGCCGGGGTTCGTTCCCCACCCCCATGTTCATGCCGGTGGCCACCCACGCCGCCTTCCGGCACCTGGGCATGGAGGAGGTCAAGGAGACCGGGGCGAAGATCCTCCTGGCCAACACGTACCACCTGATGCTGCGCCCCGGGGCCGAGGTGTTCCGCAAGTTCGGCGGCATCCACCCCTTCATGCAGTGGGATGGGGCGGTGCTCACCGATTCGGGCGGGTTCCAGATCTTCTCGCTGCCGGAGGACCGGCTGATTGAAGAGAAGGGCGCGCACTTCCGCAGCTTCTACGACAACAGTCGCCAGCTGCTCAGCCCCGAGTCCAGCATCGCCATGCAGCAGGCGATCAACTCGGACATCATGATGGTGCTGGATGTGTGCATCGACTCGCGCACGGACGAGCCGGGCACGCGCGAGGCCATGGAGCGCACCCACCGCTGGGCGCTGCGCAGCCTCGAGGCCAAGGAGAAGAAGGCCACCGGGCAGGCGCTGTTCGCCATCGTCCAGGGCGGGGTCCACCCGCGCCTGCGCGACGAGAGCGCGGCCTTCCTCACCCCGCACCCCTTTGACGGCTTCGCCATCGGCGGGCTGGCGGTGGGCGAGACGAAGGAGGAGCGCGAGACGATGACGGCCCGGGTGACGGCCTCGCTGCCCACCGACAAGCCGCGCTACCTCATGGGGGTGGGCACGCCCATGGACCTGGTGGAGGCGGTGATGCGGGGCGTCGACATGTTCGACTGCATCATCCCCACGAAGATGGCGCAGCAGGGCTACGCCTACACGTTCCAGGGGCTGGTGCGCATTACCCGCATGGTCTACCGGCTGGACGACGCGCCGCTGGACGCGGCCTGCGACTGCTACGTGTGCAAGCGCTACACGCGCGGCTACCTGCACCACCTGATGCGGGGCAAGCACCACCTGGGCTCGCGGATGCTGTCCATCCACAACGTGCGGCACTACCAGGTGCTCATGGGCCGGCTGCGCGCGGCGATCCTCCAGGGCTCCTATGCCCAGGTGTACCAGGAGCTGAAGGCGACCATCTCCCCGCCGAAGGATCTGCGGGGCGAGGTGGCTCCGAATGTCGTCACGCTGAAGGAAGTGGGCTGAGCCCTTGGCCCCCGAGACCCCCGACAACCCGAGGGACGGTGACTTCGAGCTGGTGACGCTGCGCAACGGCGCGCGGGCGGTGCGCCACCTCGGGCATGGCGAGGTGATGCACCCCAGCATCGGCCCGTGGCAGGAGGCCCTGCGCCTCTATGTGGATCAGCCGCGCCTGGCCGAGCGCCTGCGCCAGCCGGGACCGCCTCTGGTCATCCTCGATGTGGGATTGGGGGCCGCCACCAACGCGGCGGCTGCGCTCACCTGCGCGCGCGCGCTGGGGGCCGAGCGCCGGCGCTCCCTGGAGGTGGTGAGCCTGGAGGTGGACCTCGCCCCGCTGCGGCTGGCGCTGGCGGACCCCCAGGGCTTTGCCTTCCTCCAGCCCTGGCGGGAGGCCGCTGAGGCGCTGATGCGCGAGGGCTCCTGGGAGGAGCCGGGCCTGCGCTGGCGGCTCCACCTGGGCAACGCCTTGTCCTTCCTGGATCGCCCGCTGCCTCCCGCGGACCTCGTCTACTTCGATCCCTTCTCACCCGCCTCCAACCCGGAGATGTGGACCGAGGGCGTGCTGACCCGGGTGCGCGAGCGCTGCCGCGAGGACGGGGAGGGTGCCCTGCTGATGACCTACAGCGCGGCCACGCCCACCCGGGTGACGCTGCTGCTCGCGGGCTTCTATGTGGGCGCGGGTGTGTCCACCGGAACGAAGGGCGAGACGACGGTGGCTGCTACCCGCAAGGAGGCCCTGGAGGCTCCACTGGGGGCCCGGTGGCTGGAGCGGTGGCACCGCTCGTCCTCCCGAGCCCCGCATGGGGCGCCGCTTACGCCCGAGGCCGAGGCGCGGCTGCTGGCGCATCCTCAGTGGCGTCCGGGCTGAGCCCCTCCACGGCGGGCGCCTCGGACCAACGGATGTGGAAGGTGCAGGAGGTGCCGTCGAAGCCCTCGGGGATAGCCACCACGCGCCAGCCCCCGGCCTTCTCCACCGCCCGGGCCAGCAGCCCGGCGGCGAACGTGGGCTGATCCGCCATCACGTCGTTCATCCACAGCTCGAGCGAGGTCGGCCCCCGCTCCACGATGCGTACCTCGCTGAAGGTGTTGCCCGCGCGAAAGCCATGTCCGGCGCGCAGCAGCATCCGCCGAGGGCCCGCCAGCCGGGCCACGCCCAGCAGCGCCCGGCCGAAGAAGGTGCCGAACCACGCATCCATGAAGCGCTCACCCAGCGAGTAGTACGCCGCCTCCGCGGGCACCCCTCCGTAGATGTGGGCCGCGGCCGTCCGCAGGAAGTCCTTCCACTGCTCCAGCGAGTAGGTCCGCTCCAACTTCCGGTCGAGATCCAACCCGACCCGCTTGAGGGCCTCCCGACCCGCCGGCGTCATCCGGTTCTCGAAGGCCCGGACGAACAGGGCCTCGACGGTCTGGGCATGAACGAGCTTCTCTGAAGTCATGGCGGCGCACCCTACACGACCGGTTGGACAGCAGCGCGGTCGATGATGAAAAATTGTTCAGTATGCTGTGGCTCTCAGTGACAGGCAGCGACCAGGGCACTTGCTCAGAGTGAAACAGGCCCTTTCTTTAACGCGGAAACCCGTGAAAACGAGCGAGGACTTGAGTCTAACCAATGGGGAAAATTCCGCTACAGATACTCAGGCCTACTTGTCCGTGCGGATCCGACCTGACCCGCCATGACGTGTCATCCGTCGACGGTGTGGGCAACCTATTGCGTTGACTCCGGCCTCCGGGTGGTGCTGGCCGCGCTTCCCTTGTCCTGGCCTGGCCCGTGAGCCGCTATAAGGCCGCGCCATGCCTACTCTCCTTCTTAGCGCGAACGATCTGCGGTCCCTCTACTCCGTCGAGCTGGGCCTGGCGGCCGTGGAGCGCGCCTTCCGGGCCCATGGCCTGGGCGAGGCGCTCATGCCTCCCAAGGTGTACCTCTCGCTGCCGAAGTACGACGGGGACTTCCGGGCCATGCCCGCCTTCCTGGACGGGGCGGCGGGGGTGAAGTGGGTGAACGCGCACCCGCGCAACCCGGAGAAGCACAAGCTGCCCACGGTGCGCGCCGTGTATGTCCTGAGTGATCCGGACACGGCCTCGCCCCTGGCGATCATGGATGGGACGCTGCTGACGGCGTGGCGCACGGGCGCGGCGGGCGGTGTGGCCTCGAAGTACCTGGCGCGCTCGAATCCGCGCACCCTGGGGCTGGTGGGCTGTGGGGTGCAGGCGCGGGTGCTCATCGACGCGCACCGGGCGATCTTCGAGGGGCTGGAGCTGCTGCTGGCGGACTCCTCGGAGGCGGCGGCGAAGGCGCTTCAGGCGGAGAAGGGGGGGCGGGTGGTGAGCATGCAGGAGGCCTCGGGCGCCGACATCGTGTGTACCTCGACGCCGGTGCGCTCGCCGGTGGTGAAGCGCGAGTGGGTGAAGGCCGGGGCGCACATCAATGCGATGGGGGCGGATGCGCCGGGCAAGCAGGAGCTGGATCCGCGCATCCTGCAGGAGGCGCGGATCCTCATCGACGACGAGGAGCAGGCGCTGCACTCGGGTGAGGTGAACGTGCCGCTGCACGACGGGCTGCTGCGCAAGGAGCAGATCGCCGGCATGCTGGGCGAGGTGGTGGCGGGCAAGAAGCCGGGTCGTCAGGGGAATGAGATCACGATCTTCGACTCGACGGGGCTGGCGCTGCAGGACGTGGCGCTGGCGCGGGCGCTCTACGACGCGGCGCGAGCCAAGGGCGTGGGCCAGATGTTCGATCTCGTCGGGAGCTGAGCGCGGCGTTGGGCTTCAGCCCTGCTCCAACTGGGCGTACCAGTCGGCGTAGGGCGTGTTCCGCACCATGCGCCGGTTGAAGTCCGGCGCGCCGTCCGTCCACCACACGGGCCCGCGCTCGCCCAGGCCAATCTTGGCGCGATGCACGCGGGCCCGGGCGGCGCGCTCGGCCTTGGCGTCCTCTGCCTGGAGCGCGCGCTTCACGTCGGCTCGGGCGCGCATGAGCAGGTGCGTCAGCGTGGCGCGCTGCAGAGGCCCCAGCGCCGGGTTGCTGCAGCGCCACAGCCGGCCGCGCACCACGAAGTAGCGCCCGTCCGGCGTCACCGGGTAGCGCATGGCGCCCGCGCCTCAGTCCTTCGCGGAGACGTTCAGCTCGGCGAAGAAGTCGTTGCCCTTGTCATCCACGACGATGAAGGCCGGGAAGTCCACCACCTCGATCTTCCACACCGCCTCCATGCCGAGCTCGGGGTACTCGAGCACCTCGACCTTCTTGATGCAGTCCTGCGCCAGGCGCGCGGCTGGACCACCGATGCTGCCGAGGTAGAAGCCCCCGTGCTTCTTGCACGCGTCCGTGACGGCCTTGGAGCGGTTGCCCTTGGCCAGCATGACCAGGCTGCCGCCTTGGGCCTGGAACAGGTCCACGTAGCTATCCATGCGGCCCGCGGTCGTCGGGCCGAAGCTGCCCGAGGCGTAGCCCTGCGGCGTCTTCGCCGGGCCCGCGTAGTACACCGCATAGTCCTTCATGTACTGCGGCAGGCCCTCGCCCCGATCCAGGCGCTCCTTGATCTTCGCGTGGGCGATGTCTCTCGCCACGATTACCGGCCCCGTGAGCGACAGGCGCGTCTTGGTGGGGTAGCGGCCCAGCTCGGCTCGAATGTCGGACATGGGCCGGTTGAGGTCGATCTTCACCACCTCGCCGCCCAGCTGCGCATCCGTCGTCTCCGGCAGGTACTTCGCCGGGTCCGTCTCGAGCTGCTCCAGGTAGATGCCGCTCTTGGTGATCTTGCCCGTCGCCTGCCGGTCCGCCGAGCACGACACGGCGATGGCCACCGGGCAGCTCGCGCCATGGCGGGGCAGGCGGATGACGCGCACGTCATGGCAGAAATACTTGCCGCCGAACTGCGCGCCGATGCCCATGCGCCGGGTGAGCTGATGGACCTTCTCCTCCAGCTCCACGTCCCGGAAGCCCCGGCCCTGGGCGTTGCCCGTGGTGGGCAGGGTGTCCAGGTAGCGCGCCGAGGCGTACTTGGCCGTCTTGAGCGCGAACTCCGCCGAGGTGCCGCCCACGACGATGGCCAGGTGGTAGGGCGGGCAGGCCGCGGTGCCCAGCGAGCGGATCTTCTGATCGAGGAACTTCATCAGGCTGTCCGGGTTCAGGAGCGCCTTGGTCTCCTGGAACAGGTAGCTCTTGTTGGCCGAGCCGCCTCCCTTGGCCATGAACAGGAACTTGTAGGCCTCGCCCTCGGTCGCATACAGCTCGATCTGCGCCGGCAGGTTGGTGCCCGTGTTGGCCTCCTTGTACATGTCCAGCGGCGCCAGCTGCGAGTAGCGCAGGTTGCTGGTCGTGTACGTGTCGAAGATGCCTCGGGAGATGGCCTCCTCGTCGTTGAAGCCCGTGAGGACGTACTGACCCTTCTTGCCCATCACGATGGCCGTGCCGGTGTCCTGGCAGGAAGGCAGCACGCGGCCCGCGGCGATGTTGGCGTTCTTCAGCAGCTCCAGCGCCACGAAGCGATCGTTGGAGGTGGCCTCGGGATCCTTGAGGATGTTCGAGAGCTGCTGCAGGTGGCCAGGGCGCAGCAGGTGGGCGATGTCGCGCATCGCCTCGCGGGTGAGCAGGGTGAGCGCCTCGGGCTCGACCTTGAGGAAGGTCTTCCCTCCGGCCTCGAAGGTGGAGACGTGGTCCTTGCTCAGCAGCCGGTAGGGGGTGGTGTCCTCGCCCAGCGGCAACATGTCCTGGTAGGTGAAAGCGCTCACGGTGCGGTCCTCAGCGGGAGGGGGCTCTTGAGTTAGCACAGGTGGCGTCCGCGCGCGCCGGAGCCGGAGGGTGCCATGGCAGCAGGGGAGAAGGGGGCCAGAAGGCCCGCTTGGGGCTCGGGCACCCGGCGGGAGTTCTCCGCTATCATCGCGCTTTGGCCCCGCTCCTCGTGGCCGGGAGGGACAGATGCGTCACCTGCTCATGCTGGTTGTGCTGTTGCCTTGGTTCTCGGCCGAGGCGGAGGAGTGGGAGGCCCGGCGGCGCCGCTCGGGGCGGTATGAGAGCCAGAGCAACTGGCGCCACGTGGCGCCGACGCTGGGCCTGCACCTGGGTTCGGTCGTTCTCTCGGACTACCACCTGGTGCCCTCCGAGGAGCAAGTGGGCATCGGGGGCGTGTGGCTCGGACTGGCGTTCCATCCCTCGCCGCGGCGGGCCTCTCCATTCGTGGCGTTTGGGACGGAGCTCAACGTGGTGGGAAATTCATTCGAGGGCACCTTCTTCGAGGGGGTGCCTCAGCTTCGGGCGGGCATCGCGCTGATGAACGAGGACGGCGTGTTCCCCATCGACCTGGAACTCTATGGGCTGGGGGGGTATCGGTTCGGCAATGGGCTGCGCCCTGGAACGGTCCGAGTGGGGGCGGGGCTCTCCATTCCCGCTTTCGCGGTGGCGCAATACCAAGCCTACAAGATCCCGTTCATTCCCTGGATGGTCGAGGTCTTCTACGACATGTCCCGCCAGCAGGAGGTGGGCTTCCGAGTGGGCTATCACTTCTGAGGCTTCGGAGGACTCCGCATGCCACCCTGGGTGAGGCTGCTGCTGTTACTGTGCGTCGTAGGGTGCAGTGGCACGACGAAAGTCGTACGTCTCGACACGGGACAGGGAACCCCTATTGTCCATACACCGAGCCGAGCCGAGCCGATCGATTGGGATGAAGACGAACTCAAGGCGGCTGTAACGGAACATGTCCGCAAGGTACGACCGGTTGCGCATCCGTTGGAGCACGCCCGCCAGTTGTTGGGAGTCCCCGAGCGCAGTGGCTGGTTTCGATATGAGGGGCGGAGTCGCCGCCTGATTTCTTCAGAGGCAGGGAGTCTCCAGAACCTTCGTTTGTTGCCAGCAGATGAGGAACTGAACCGCCACTACTTGCTGTGGTGCGAGAGAACCTGGGGACCTGGGGATTGCCTGCGCCTGTTGGTCGACACTCCCGTACTGGACGGCGACGGCAAGTATGCCCTGGCCATGGCAATTGCTCATGGCGCAGTGCTGGGAGGCATGAAGGAAGAGTTCGGGAGGGTGGTGAGTCCTACTGCGGTGGTGGCGACGTTGGTCGGCACACTGACGATGTATGCTGTTTTGTTGGCGCTACCTGAGCCTGTCAGCAAGGGTGTCGCGGCGCTGATGACACTGGGCGCGGTGGCATATTTGGGCTGGGACACGGTGTGGCGACTCGTTGATGGGTGGTTGGTAATGATGGAGGAGGTGGATCGGGCCACTACCTTTCGGGAGATACAGGCGTCTGGAGAGAGGCTCGGGGAGGTGATGGGGACGAGGGCCGCGCGAGCATTCGTGATGCTGGCGACCGTGGCGTTGGGGAGCACGACGGCAGGGATGGCGTCGAAGTTGCCCACGCTGCCAGGTGCTGGGCAGGCGGCGCTGGTGGCCGAAGCGCAACTGGGCATTCGCTATACGACTCCAGCGCTAGCGCAGGTGGAGTCGGTGGCTTTGAATACCAGCGGAGTCTCCATTTCGTTAGCGCCCAACGCGATGGCTATGGCACTGCGTCCCCCGGACGCTGCGGGGCCAATTGCCCACGCGAAGTCTCCAGGCTTCAAGGCCTTCAAGTCCATGAGGGACTTCAAGAAAGAAATGGGCTCGGCGGGTGCGGGTAAGAACTGGCACCACGTCGTTGAGCAGACGCAGGGCAATCTCAATCGGTTTGGACCTGAGGCGCTACACAACACGGAAAACGTGATCGCGATTGAGGGTGAGATTCATGTGAAGATTAGCGCTTTCTACTCATCGAAGCAAAAGATCACGGGTGGTATGGTCGTGCGTGAGTGGCTGCGCACGAAGTCATATGAAGAGCAGAGAGAGTTCGGGTTGACGACTCTGCGGCGGTTCGGAGTCATTCCATGAGGGTGGCTCAGTTGAAGGGGTTTACGACTGAGCATCTCGTGGAGAAATATCGGGAGATCTCCGCAAGACACGGGCGCGCAATCGAGGCCGGCAATCACAAATCAGCCAATCGCGACTTCAGCCTCATCGTGGCAATCAACAAAGAGCTACGCTCCCGCGGGAGCGAGGCGCACCAGCAGTTACTCAGCCTTCTTGATGACTCGGAGCCAGGCACGCGATGCTGGGCGGCCATCGACGTGCTTGCATTTGCACCACAAGAGGGTGAACGGGTACTCGCAGAACTGGCCAAGGTGCCAAAGAGCCTTGTGGGGCTCACTGCGGAGTTGACGCTGCAGCAGTGGAAGAGGGGCGAGTACAAGCCTTGGTGATGTGTCTAGGTGCTCTTCTCGCGGACCGCCCGTTGCGCGATGCGGTCCACCAGGCCCGGGGCCACGAGCTTGAGGAACATGCCCACCTTGGCCTTCGCCGTCATCACCACCTCGCGCTCGCGGCGTTCGATTGCACGGACGATCTGCGACACGCACTCCTCCAAGGGCATGGTGTCCTTGCCCTCGTCGCGCTTGCTCTCCTGGTGCGGCTTGCCATCCGGCCCCAACGCCCGCGCACGGATGTCCGTGGCCACGAACCCCGGTGACACCACCAGCACGTCCACCCCCGTGCCCAGCAGCTCGATGCGCAGCGAGTCGAAGAACCCCTGCATGGCGTGCTTGCTCGCGGCGTAGGCGCTCCGCGTCGGCACCCCCGTCTTTCCCGTCAGCGAGGAGATCGCCACCAGCAGCCCCTTACGCTCCTTCAGGTGGGGCAGGGCGGCGTGCGTGCAGTACACCGACCCCAGGTAGTTCACCCGCATGATCCGCTCGAAGAGCGTCAGGTCCTCGATCTCCTCGAAGCGCGCCCACATCGAGATGCCCGCGTTGTTCACCAGCACGTCGACGCCGCCAAAGGCCTCCACCGCGCGCTCGATCATGCGCCGGCAGGCCTCCGGCTCCGCCACGTCCGTCCCTACCGTGACTGCGCGGCCGCCTGCCTGCTCGCAGCGCTTGCGCACCTGAGCGAGTGCCTCTTCTCCACGCGCCGCGAGCACCAGGTTCGCGCCCCGTGAAGCCAGCGCCACGGCGAGCTCCTCGCCGATCCCCGCCGACGCTCCCGTGATGATGACCGTCTTCCCTTGCATGGTGGACATGCGGCCATTCTCGCAAAGATTCTCCGGAATTCCCCCCTTCCAGCGCCTAGATTCCACCCCCTGATGATGGCGACCCCCGAGAAACGCGCTCCCCTGGCCGCTCTGCTCCCCAAGCCCGGCGAGCCGCCCCTGGACTCCGACGAGATCCTCAACCGCTTCGTCGGCTACGTGTCCGACACGGGGCTGTCGCTCTACCCGGCGCAGGAGGAGGCCATCCTCGAGCTGCTCGCGGGCAAGCACCTGTTCCTCAAGACGCCCACCGGCTCCGGCAAGTCCCTGGTCGCCGTGGCGCTCCACTTCAAGGCCATGGCCGAGGGCAAGGTCTCCTATTACACCTGCCCCATCAAGGCGCTGGTGAACGAGAAGTTCTTCGCCCTCTGTGACGCGTTCGGCCCCGAGAACGTGGGCATGCTCACCGGCGACGCCAGCATCAACCGCGAGGCGAAGATCATCTGCTGCACCGCGGAGATCCTCTCCAACATGGCCCTGCGCGACTCGCAGGCCCCGGTGGACTACGTGGTGATGGACGAGTTCCACTATTACTCGGACCGCGAGCGCGGCACCGCCTGGCAGATTCCGCTGCTGGGCCTGCCCAAGGCCACGTTCTTGATGATGTCGGCCACGCTCGGCGACACGCACATCATCGAGGAGGGGCTGCAGAAGCTCACCGGCAAGGAAGTCGTCTCCGTGCTCAGCGCGCAGCGCCCGGTGCCGCTGGACTTCGAGTACCGGGAGACTCCGCTCCACGAGACGATCCAGGAGCTGGTGGAGAAGGGGAAGTACCCCATCTACCTGGTGAACTTCACGCAGCGGGCGGCGGCCGAGCAGGCGCAGAACCTCATGAGCGTGGACTTCTGCTCCAAGGAGGAGAAGGAGGCCATCCGGCAGGTGCTGATGGATGCGCCTTTCGACACGCCCTACGGCAAGGAGTTCCAGCGCTTCCTGCGCCACGGCGTGGGCATGCACCACGCGGGCCTGCTGCCCAAGTACCGGCTGCTGGTGGAGAAGCTGGCGCAGAGCGGGCACCTCAAGGTCATCTCTGGCACGGACACCCTCGGCGTGGGCGTGAACATCCCCATTCGCACGGTGCTCTTCACCCAGCTCTTCAAGTTCAACGGCGAGAAGCTGGCCACCTTGAGCGTGCGAGACTTCAAGCAGATCGCCGGGCGCGCGGGCCGCAAGGGCTTCGATGACGAGGGCAGCGTGGTGGCCCAGGCCCCCGACCACGTCATCGAGAACATCAAGCAGGCCCAGAAGGAGGCGGCCGGGAAGAAGAAGGCGCCCAAGGCCAAGCCTCCGCAGAAGGGCTACGTCAACTACGACAAGAGCACCTTCGAGCGGCTGCAGAACGGCATGCCCGAGCCGCTGGAGTCGCGCTTCGAGGTGTCCCATGGCCTGTTGCTCAACCTGCTCCAGAGCGACCTGACCGAGGGCAGCGGCGGCTACCGGCGGCTGGTGCAGATCATCCAGCGCACGCACGACTCGGACTACAAGAAGCGCAGGCACCTGAAGACGGCGGCCGACTGCTTCCGCACCCTGCGCGGCGCCGGCATCGTCGACGTGGAGAAGCACCCGGGCCACGCAGTGGTGAAGGTGGCCGGGGACCTGCAGCGCGACTTCTCGCTCAACCACACGCTGTCCCTGTACCTGCTGGACACGCTGGAGAAGCTCGACCCCACCACGGAGACGTACGCGCTGGACGTGGTGACGCTCGTGGAGTCCATCCTCGAGAACCCTGATGTGGTGCTCTATGCCCAGCTCCACCAGCTCAAGGGCGAGAAGATCGCCGAGATGAAGGCGCAGGGCATGGAGTACGACGACCGGATGGAGGAGCTGGAGAAGCTCGAGTGGCCCAAGCCCAACCGCGACTTCATCTACGGCACCTTCAACCTGTTCGCCCAGAAGCACCCGTGGGTGGGTCAGGAGAACATCCGCCCCAAGGCGATCGTTCGCGACATGTTCGAGCGCTTCATGTCGTTCCACGACTACGTGCGCGAGTACGGCCTGCAGCGCAGCGAGGGCGTGCTGCTGCGCTACGTGGGTGATGTCTACAAGGCGCTGGTGCAGACCGTGCCGGAGAAGTTCCGAAACGAGGAGGTGGAGGACATCATCGACCACCTGCGCGCCACGCTGCGGCAGGTGGACTCCAGCCTGCTCGATGAGTGGGAGCGGATGAAGAACCCGGAGGCCGCGCTCGCGCCCAAGCCCGTGGTGGAGCTCAAGCCCAAGGAGCTGACCGAGGACCCGAAGGCCTTCGCGGCCCGGGTGCGCGAGGAGCTGCACCGGCTGCTCCGGGCGCTGGGCCAGAAGCGCTACATGGACGCGCTGGGCATGCTGGATGGCGCCGTGGGCGAGTGGACCGCGCCCAAGCTGGAGCAGGCCATGGCCCCGTACTTCGAGGAGCACAAGGTGGTGGTGCTCACCCCGGCGGCGCGCCGGCCCGGCCTGACCTTCCTCAAGGAGGCCGGCACCCGGCTGTGGGAGGTCCAGCAGCGCATCATGGACCCCGAAGGGCACGGGGACTGGATGCTGGACTGCGAGATCGACCTACGCGGGCGAAAGATGGATGACGGCCCGATTCTCATCCTTCGACGCATCGGGCCATAGCTCCGCTGGCGTTTTTTTGCCTACAGCACGCAACCTTTTCTCACCTCGGACGACAACTAGGGAAAGTTCTCAAACTTCAAGGGTTCTGGAGGCTTTCCCATGCAGACCAACAACTCCGTTCGCCGTCCGACCGACCACTCCGTGCAGCGTGGCGACACCCTGACCAAGCTGGCCAAGAAGTACGGCACGACGGTGGACGCGCTGGTCCAGAAGAACAACATCTCCAACCCGAACCTGATCCGCGTCGGCCAGAAGCTCATCATCCCCGACGGCTTCGACCGCCCGACGAACCGCCCCGCCACCAGCCCCCCGGGCATGCCCGGCTCTTCGACCGGTTCTCCCTCGTCCGCCGCTCCCACGGGCGGCACGGCCCCGGTGGCCGGCGCGACCGGCGGCAATGGCCAGGGCGTGACGGCGGCGCAGCTGCGGCAGATCATGCCGAACCTCTCGCAGGCCAAGGCGGACGAGTATCTGCCGCACATCAACCGCGCCATGCAGGAGGCCGGTATCAACACCAAGCAGCGTCAGGCGATGTTCCTGGCGCAGCTGGCGCACGAGAGCGGCGGGCTGCGTTACATGGAGGAGATCGCCTCCGGCGCCGCGTACGAGGGCCGCCGCGACCTGGGCAACACCCAGCCGGGCGACGGCACGCGCTTCAAGGGCCGCGGCCCCATCCAGCTCACCGGCCGCTCCAACTACGCGGCGGCGGGGCGGGACCTGGGCATCGACCTGGTGAACAACCCCCAGCGCGCCGCTCAGCCGGACGTGGGCTTCCGTGTGGCGGCCTGGTACTGGAACACCCGCGGCCTGAACACCCACGCGGACCAGGGCAACTTCCGCGAAGTCACCCGCCGCATCAACGGCGGCTACAACGGCCTGGCCGACCGCGAGGCGTACTACCGCCGCGCCCTCGCCGCCCTGTAGTCCAGGGCGGTACCCCCACCGGCTACGACGCGTCGTCCTGCTGGTGGGTGATGAACTCGACGCGCCGGTTGGCGACGCGCCCCGCCTCGGTGGCGTTCGACTGAACCGGCCGGTCCTCGCCGAAGCCCTTGGGCTCCATGCGCTCGAGGGCCACGCCCTGGCCGAGCAGGTATTCGCGCACCGCCTCCGAGCGGCGCTGTGAAAGCTTGCGGTTGTAGTCGGCGGGGCCCTCTCCCGAGGTGTGGCCCTCGATGGTCACCCGGAGGATCTCCGGGTGCGTCACGAGGATGCGCGCCACCTTGTCGAGCAGCGGGTAGCTGCGGGGCTGGATGGTGGCCTTGTTGTAGTCGAAGTGGATCGTGTCGGTGAGCTTGATGCGGTCCTTCTGCAGCGACACCACCGGCTCGGTGAACACCGGGCAGCCCAGGTTGTCCACGGGGCCGGCCTCGTCCGGGCAAGAGTCCTGCGAGTCCACCAGGCTGTCCCCATCCATGTCCACGGCGGGCTCCTCGCTCACCATGGCCACGGCCACTTCCTGCCCATCCAGCGAGTCCGTCGTGTCCTCGGCGACCGGGCCCTCCCAGTCCTTGGGCACGCAGCCGCCCGCGTCCACCAGGCCCTTCTCCGTCGGGCAGGTGTCCTCGGCGTTGGCCACGCCATCCCCGTCGCCGTCCATGTCCGGGCACACGCGGGAATCATTCCGGCCCCCGGCGCCACAGGCCGGCGCGCTCTTGCCGTAGGAGACGCCCAGCAGCACGCGGTAGTCCGGCGTGCCCGGCGCGTTGCCGAAGCCCAGGCCCGCCATCGCATACCCCTCGACCGACGGGTTGAGCGGCATCCGCGCGCCGCCCAGCGTCTCCACGGAGTAGCCCGTGCGCCGGAAGGGAACGGAGCCGTTGATCGCGAACTCGCCGCGCAGGCCTCGGCCCATGCTGGCGATGACGCCGCCCAGGCGCAGCTCGTGGCCCAGCTCGTCCTGGATGTTCTCGTCCGGCGTGAGAATGACGCGCGGTCGCCACATGAGGCCCGCGCTGAAGGCCCCGCGCAGGGAGTTGGAGAGGCGGCGGCCCACCATCAGCGTGGGCGCCAGCCGCAGCTCCTGGGCCAGAGCCTGGCTGTTGCCCAGCCGAGGGCTGCCCTGCACCCCGAAGGCGAGGTCCACCGTGTCGTTGTCCGCCTCCGACAGCAGCTTCACGCGCGCCGCCAGCGTGGGCGTGCCGAGCGCCAGCCCCTGCCGGGGAATGCCGGCCCCGTACTGCGTCAGGTCATCGCCGCGCTGCGCGAGCACCACGGGCAACTGCGCCGACAGCTCGAACCGGCCCCAGAGGCCATAGGCCATGCCCAGGTGCGCCGTGGCCCGGTAGCCCACCATGGCTCCCAGTCGGGAGTCGTTGCGGAAGAGCACCAGCGGGTTGTTCTCGTAGTGGCTGGTGACGGAGAGCCGGTAGTCGCCGTCCTGCAGCAGCTCGCCCGTGCCCATCAGCATCGAGCCCACGCCGCTGGCGTTCAGCTCCAGGCGCTCCAGCTCGAAGGAGGGCAGCGCGCCGCCCTGCGACTGGGCCGAGGCGGTGGTGCCCCACAGCAGCGCCGCGAGGGCCCACAGCGGAGCGCGGCGTCGTGAGGGCGAGGAGGAAATCATCGGGGAGACGAGGGGCGTGGCTCCAGACATGAGCTCTCTCAAAGGGGAAAGACGAAGGGAGGAGGGGAGCGGCCCCGGTTTCTGGCTCCGGGGCCACTCTCGAGGGTGTCGACGGAGGCGCTAGCCGTGGCGCTTCCGGAGGGCCTTCAGGAGCGAGAGGGCCACCAGCCCCAGCACCGCCAGGGACGAGGCGCCGTTGCCGCTCGCCGAGCAGCCCGCGTGACCGCCGCCCAGCAGCGCGCCATCCCACAGCTCGGGCTTCGGGGCCTCGGGCAGCGCCCGCGACATCACGGTGACGGTCGAGGTGCAGCTGGCCCGGTTGCCCGAGGCGTCCGTCGCCGTGTACGTGAGCGTCGTCTCACCCAGCGGGAAGACGCTGTCCTGGGGCGCGGCCACGCGCACCCCCCGGTCACACGTGTCCATGGCCGTCGCCTCGCCCGGCGTGACGGAGGTCAGGCCGCCCTCGAGGATCTCCGTGACGATGGGCGCGGGGCACACGATGGCGGGAGGCGTGGTGTCACGCACCCGCACCTTGCGGGTGACCGTGGTGCTGTGGTTGTCGGGATCCGTCACGCGGAAGGTCACCTCGTAGTCGCCCGGGACGCTCGCGTCGACGGAACCGCTGGTCACGATGGCGTTCGTCAGCGGACCGGCGCACTGGTCATGCGCCGTGGCGCCCAGCTCGGTGTACGTCACGCCACACTCCGCGTTCAGGGTCGCCGCGCCCTTGAGCGTCAGGTTCGGCGCCAGTGTGTCGGCCACCTGGACCTGCCGCGTCTTCGGCGTCGCGCTGTTGCCGGCCGAGTCCGTCACCTCGTAGCGGACCGTGTAGGTCCCCTTGCGGCTTGCGTCCACCGTGCCGGTCTTGACGATCGCACCCGTCATGTCCCCGGCGCACAAGTCATTCGCGTTGGCGCCCGCATCGTTGTACTGGCCGCCGCACTCCGCCTGCGCCGAGCTCGGGCCCGCCAGCGTCAGGGTCGGCACCACGCGGTCCTGAATGCTCACCGTGGCGGTACACGAGGCGCTGTGGCCCGCCGCGTCCGTGCAGGTCAGCGTCACCGACGTCGAGCCGATGCCGTAGGGGCCCGCCACGCTCGGCGTGCAGCCCACCAGGTCGTTGTCCTGATCCGACGAGCCGTCATTCACGTCGGCTGCGAAGCCGCAGGCATCCCGCGCGACGATCGCCACGTCCTTGCACCGGGCCACGGGCGGGTGGCTGGAGGGCGGAGGAACGATCTTGCAGGAGGCGGAGCACTCGCCGATGTCGCCCGAGGAGTCGCGCGTGCGGCCGTTGCCGTGGCCGGCATCGCACTCCTCGCCGTGGAGCGTGTCCACCACGCCATCGCCGCACCAGTTGTTGCGGCAGGACCAGGAGCACGTCTCGTTCGCGCCCTGTCCCGGCAGCGCGCGCTGGCCGTTGAGGTTGTCGCCCAGGTCGCACTCCTCGCCGGCGGGCGTCTCGGAGAGGCCGCAGCCGGCGCCCGCCGCCATCGCGCCCTGCACCAGCACGTAGGGCGTGCCCGTGTGGAGCGTGGGCTCCGGGGTGCTGTAGTCCGTATAGGTCTGCTGGCCCGGCACGGGCGTCCCGTTGGAGTTCTTGCCCAGCGCCGCGTAGGCAAAGTTGCGATCCGGGTACTGGGTGAACACCGAGCGCGCCGTGCAGCCGTTGCCCGCGAGCGCATCATCCGCGAGCTGCTGCGAGAGGGTGCCCGGGGCCATGGAGAAGAGGTGCCCGCTGTTGGCGCAGCCCACGCCCGCCACCTGGAAGGTGCCGAACTTCTCCAGCAGTGGCACCGGCGTGCCCGCGGGCGCGTCCTTATATGCGCAGCCCAGGGCCACATACAGGCCCGTGAGCCGGGGGCGCTCGACCGCCACCGCGATGGCGTTCTCCACGAGGTTCGGGGTGTTGTTGGTGCTCGGGTCGGCGCCGATGATGACGACGTTGCCGTCGACGATGTGGCCCCAGGCCGAGCGGCTGTCGACCGCCGCCTGGAACGCGTCCGTGCCGCCCTGGCAGGCCGCGTCGCCGATGATGAGCGCGCGGTACCTCATGAACTGCTGGGCCTTCATCGCGCGCCACTGCTCCGGGGAGACCACCTCGACCGAGTGCCCCAGGCTGGCGGCGGCCTGCGCCTCGCGGCTCTGGTCGCCTCCGCTCACGCTGCTGCCGAGGATGAGGACCTTCTGGGTGCTGTAGGCCTCTTGCTGGAGGGTGCGCAGGGTGTCCGGCGCATTCACCTCCGCGAGCGGCTCTCCACTGCAGGCGCTGGCCACCCACGCGATCAGCACCCCCGACACTCCCCACATGCCTCTGTGCTGGCTCTTCTGATTCGAACGCATGGCCCACCTCGGTGCCGTGTTGGCTGACACCACCCCTGGTATTCCCTAGCCCGACTGCAACCCCCGGCCTCCTGTGCGGAGGCCCGCCCGGCGGCTTGCTGCATGCCGAAGCGATCGCGAACATGAACATCCCCGGTAGATGCGCAAGCCTGTGCGTCGAGGGCGAAGTTCTGGTTTGTCCTGAATCGTGTCGCGCGGTGGATGGAGCGGGGGCCATGTGCCACGCTCGCGCGCATGCGAGGTCTTCCAGTTGCCACTCTGGCGTTAGGCGCGGCCGCGATGGTGGCTGGCTGCAGGTCCTCTTGCTCGCCTGCTCCTCAGGCGGTCATTCGCTCGGAAGTCGACTCCGGAGCGGGGCTGAAGCCCGTGGCGGAGTTCTCCCGCATCGCCGATCCGGCTGCTCGCTCGGTTGCTCTCTTCGTCGAGGCGGGGAAGGTCATCAGCCATCCGCGGTGCAGCAATTGTCATCCCGCGGACGGAGTCCCTCGGCAGGGGATGGATCAGCACCCGCATGTCCCGACGGTGTCCGGGGGCGCAGAGGGCCACGGGACTCCGGGCCTGCCCTGTACCTCCTGTCATCGGGCGGCCAACACGCCCACGGTGGGCGCGACGGTGCGGAGCATCCCGGGCAACCCGAAGTGGGCCCTGGCGCCGGCGGAGATGGCGTGGGTGGGCAAGTCGCTGGGCTCCATCTGCGAGCAGCTCAAGGATCGCCAGCGCAACGGGGGCAAGAGCCTGGCCGAGCTTCAGCACCACATGGCCGAGGACGCCCTGGTCGGCTGGGGCTGGAACCCCGGGCCGGGCTTGGAGCCCGTGCCCGGCACGCAGAAGGCGTTCGGTGAGCTGATCCAGGCCTGGATCGACACCGGCGCCCACTGTCCGGCGCCCTATTAGGGCCAGGACTCACTGGCCGCGCTATGCGGGGTGGATGCCGTGTCGGGCGGCCACTTGCCGCGCGTATTCGATGCCGTCGAGCATCTGCTGGCGGGAATGCCGATGCTTGGGCAGCCTGCGCACCCGGCGCTCGGTGTCTGCCAACATGGCGAAGGCGTCTTCCGCTTGCTCGGGGAAGCGGGGCAAGGACTGCACGTAGATCGTCGAGATGTGAAAGCGGTTCCAGAGAGCCGGGAAGCCCAGCCGCTTCACCCGGCGCAGCCACGGCCCAAAGTCTTTCCAAGGTCGGCTCTGACCGAATGCCTCGTCTACGACGTCCAGCGCCGTCAGACGCTTGAGGTGCAGACGTTCGGCGGGGCTTCGTGCCTCTCGTGCGAACTGCCGCTCCAGGTCTGTGAGTGCGGCCACGAACACTTCAAAGGGCTGTTCAGCGTAAGTCAGCCCAAACGTCAGCCACTCGCGCTGCTCGGCAACTGTGCTCCACCACTCCTCACGAGAGCGCGCCACGGTTAGAACCCTCCAAGACATTCGATGTCGTTGACCTTCTCAGGCCAGTGACCGGTTGCGCGGCATTGCTGGTAGCAGGCACGGCAGATCGTCTGTCCGTGCTGGCCTCGCTTCTCGTATTCGCCCCCCTGCGCGATGCACTGATTCCAATAGTCGAGGCACTTCTTGGTCCTCTCCCGGAGTTCTTCCGGCGACAGGTCCGTGAGAGGCGGCAACGCATCGGGCCCGTTCTTGGGTTCCTGCTTTGGCGCCCGCTTCGGCGCCTGCCTGGGAGCTACTGCCCCGCAGCGCTCGTACTGGCCCGGATTCTTCTTGAGGCAGCAAGTGATCGTTGAATCGGTCTGATTGCACTCGACGGGTTGCGCGATGGCCTCGCCCCGCTTCGCGGGGGCGTCCCCAATTTCGGACACGGCGCCTGCCATGCCTGATCCGCCTGTGCCTCGGTGCGCTGCCTGGGTGGAGCTACAGCCCGCCGCGCCATAGAGCGCGACACCCAGCAAGAGCGCGCGAGCAACCGAGCCCCGCCCGTGTCCGTTTTGGTTCACTAGGCTCTTGCGGCAAGGCCTTAAAGGTTGCGTGGTGTAGCTCACCATAAGGAGTTTAGTCCTGTCGCATCGCCGCGAGGCGCCGCGGCGTCAGCGGCAGCTCGCGCACCCGCAGGCCCGTGGCGTCGAAGACGGCGTTGGCGAGTGCCGCGACAGTGGGCCCTTGCGAGGCCTCGCCCGCTCCGAGGAACGGCTCTCCGGGGCGATCGATGAGCTCCACCTCGACGGGAGGGACCTCCGAGAAGGTGAGGATCGGATAGGTGCTCCAGTCGCGCGAGAGGATGCGGCGCTCGTCGTACTGGACCGCCTCCTTCAGGCTCCAGCTCAGGGACTGGACCAGCCCGCCCTCGAGCTGGTTGATGAGCCCGTCCGGGTTGACCACCTCGCCCGCATCGGCCGCCAGGACGGCCCGGACCACCCGGATGGCGTGGCTCTTCGGATCGACGAGGACCTCCAGGCAGATGGCGCAGTAGCTGGCGAGGTTCTTGTAGCGGGCGAAGCCGATGCCCCGTCCGCGGTGGGGCTCGCGGCGGTAGGTGGACCAGCCGAAGCGCTCCGCCGCCTTGACGATGACAGCCTGGGCCCGCGCGTCCCGGAGCTGGCGGAGGCGGAACTCGACGGGATCGACGCGCGCCGCGTGTGCCAGCTCGTCCATGAAGGACTCGATGGCGAAGACATTGGTGTAGGCGCCCAGGGCGCGATGGGAGGAGACCCGCAGGGGCATCTCCGTCACCAGGTGGGTGGTCACCCGCTGGCTGGGAAACGCATAGAGCGGGATGGCGTTGCGGTCGGCCGAGTAGTTCGGAGGACCGCCGCCCCAGGGGACCGGCATGGGGAAGGGCTTGGCCAGGGAGCGTCCGGCCAGCAGGTTTCCAGGATTGCCGCCTGGCCGTGTGCCGTGCGGGGTGGACCAGAGTTCGTAGGTCCAATCGAGCACGTCCCCGTTCTCGTCGATGCCCGCGCGAACCCGCGTCACCATCGCAGGGCCATACGGCTCCCAGGTGTGCTCGTCCTCACGAGACCACTGCACACGCACGGGCCGGTGGGGCAGGGCACGCGCCAGGAGCGCGGCGTCGGCGGCGGCGTCATCCGCGCCGTTGTGGCCGTAGCAGCCCGAGCCGTGCATGTGCTGGCCGTGTACCTTGTCCTTCGACAGGCCGAGCATCTTCGCGATGGCCTCGGCGGTGTCGAAGACGCTCTGGCTGTGGGTCTGGACGGTCAAGCTCTCGCCGTTCCAGGTGGCCACGGCGCACGAGGGGCCAATCGCGCCATGCATCTGGTAGGGGCGCCGGTAGCTGGCCTCCAGGGTGCGCACCGGGGCAGGGCCGGCCGGGCGCTGCGTGTCCTGGATGGTGGTGTCCTGGGACGGCTGGCCCATCAGCCAGGCGTAGGGATCGAGGGGCAGGGACGCGCGCTCCTGCCAGCGGGCGGCGCGGGCCAGGCTCGCGGCGGCGCGGATCGCCAGCCACTCCTTGGTGGCGATCACCCCCAGGAAGTCTCCGTCGCGCACGACCTTCAAGACGCCTGGCATGCGCTCCACGGCGGAGACCTCTACATCGAGGAGCTTCGCGCCATAGGAAGGAGGGCGGACCACCCGGCCATGCACCAGGGCGTCGGGCCGGAAGTCCTGCACGAAGATGCTCTCACCCACGACCTTGGGAGGCAGATCGCGGCGCGGGACTGATTGGCCCACATAGCGCCGCTCGGAGGCGGGCTTGGGCGCGACGGAGCCGGTCGCCTCCCGGTTCAGCGCGCGATCGCCGACGAGGCTCCAGTAGGTGGTGGTGCCACCCTTGCCCGGGGCCGTGATCGTTCCATCGGTGACGCGCAGCCGCGCCGCAGGCACGCCCAGGCGCTCGCTGGCCATGGCCACCAGGATGGCGCGCACCTCGGCGGCGGCGTGGCGCACCGCTGTGCCGCCCTCGGGCATGGACATGCTGCCGGCAGTCGTCCCTTGGTTGGGGCACAGGGTGGTGTCGCCGGAGATAATCTCCAGCCGGGCGAGTTCGATATCCAGCTCGTCCGCGCAGATCTGCCCGAGCGCCGTCAGGACACCCTGGCCCAGCTCCACCTTGCCGGTTTTCAGCGTGACGATGCCGTTCGCGCCGACGCGCAGCCAGGCGTCGAGCTGGCGCGTCCTCTCCAGGTCTCGGGGGAGCCTCTTCGGGCCCTGCTTCTGGCCGAAGGCGCGCGGGCCGGTCAGGGCGAAGGCCAGCACCAACGCGCCTTGCAGGAACGTGCGGCGGTCGAGGTGCGCGCTCATTCCGGCTTCTCCGCCGCAGCGCGCATCACGGCGCGCACGATGCGGTTGTGCGAGCCACACCGGCACAGGTTGGCGTCCAGCGCGGTGCGGACCTCCGCCTCCGAGGGAGTGGCCTTCTCTCGCAGCAGCGCCTCCGCCGTCATGATCATGCCCGGGATGCAGTAGGCGCACTGGCCCGCCTGCTCGGTCAGGAAGGCGCGCTGGAGCCGGGACAGCGTGCCCTCCGGTCTCCGCACCAGCCCCTCCAAGGTGGTGAGCTGCTGCCCGACCAGTGAGGCGGCCGGGACGATGCAGGAGCGCAGCGGGGCGCCGTTGCTCAGCACCGTGCAGGTACCGCACTGTCCGACGCCGCAGCCGTACTTCGCTCCGTTCAGGCCGAGCTCATCGCGCAGCACATAGAGGAGCGGCGTGTCCTCCTCCGCATCGATGAGGTGGTTGTCGCCATTGACGCTCAGGGTGAATGCCATCCGGTGCTCTCCCGGCCGGGGAGACTAACAAGCCGCTGGGTTTACCCAGGCCTGACTCTCGCGCCCATCCTCTGGTGTTCGACACTCGGGGGTGGCAAGAGCGACTCCATGATCTTGCGCGTTGTCCAACGGCTCTCCCGGGACTGGTTCCTGGTGGGGATGATCCTTGCGGTGGTGCTCGCCGCGCTCTTCCCGGACTTCGGCCGTTCCGGCGGGCCCATGCACGCGGATGTGGTCGCCAACGTGGGCATCTTCGCGGTCTTCTTCCTCCATGGCTTCGGGCTGTCCGCGGAGCGCATGAAGGCTGGCGTGACGAGGTGGCGGCTGCACCTGCTCGTGCAGTCGTTCACCTTCGGCGTGTTCCCGCTGCTGTGGCTGCTGCTCGACACGCTCGGAGGCCGGTGGATCCCGAGCGATCTGTCCTTGGGGTTCCTCTATCTGTGTGCCGTCCCATCGACCATCTCCTCCTCGGTGGCGATGACGGGCATCGCCCGGGGCAACGTCGCGGGCGCCATCTTCAACGCGAGCCTGTCGAGCCTGCTGGGAATCGTCCTCACGCCGCTGATCGTCAGCGTGCTGTCCACGACCACCGGACAGTCGCTCTCGCTGGTCGATGCCGTCCTCAAGCTGGCGGTGCTGCTCCTGCTGCCCCTGGTCCTGGGGCAGGTGATGCGGCCCCTCGTCGGCCGGTGGTTCGCCCGCTACCAGCGCTACACCCACGCCTTCGATCGGCTCGTCATCCTGCTGCTGGTGTACGCCTCGTTCTGCGACTCGGTCGCCGCCGGCTCCTTCACCCGGTATGGCGGCGGAGTCCTGGCCATCTCGCTGGTGGGCGCGGCGCTCATCCTCGCGGTGGTGCTGGTGCTGACCACGACCGCGTCACGCTGGGCGAGGTTCGAGAAGGAGGACGAGATCGCCGCGGTCTTCTGTGGCTCGAAGAAGACGCTGGCCTCGGGAGTCCCCATGGCCCGGCTGCTGTTCGGCGCGCACCCTGGTCTGGGGCTCATCGTCCTGCCGCTGATGTTCTACCACCAGCTTCAGTTGATCGTCTGCTCGGTGCTGGCCGAGCGCTATGCCTCCCGCCCGCAGTGAAGGCAAGGGGGGCGTGACCTCGTAATATTTCGTCATCTTCCTGAAGTTCCGCGGTCATCCACGTGCGTCAGGGTCGCTCTGCATGGATCAGATGACACGCACCCTGGTCGAGGAGGGGACCGTCCAGATCCTGCTGGTGGAGGACGACGAGCGGCTGGCCCGGCTCACCGCCCGCTACCTGCAGGAGCACGGCCTCGTCGTCACCGTCGCCCGCACCGGTTCGGAGGGCCTCGCGGAGGCCAGCCGCCACGCCTTTGACGTCATCCTGTTGGACTTGATGCTCCCGGGCCGCGATGGCCTGGAGGTGTGCCGGGAGCTGCGCACCCGGAGCGATGTCCCCATCATCATGGTCACCGCCCGAGGAGAGGAGGCGGACCGGGTGCTGGGGCTGGAGACGGGGGCGGATGACTACCTGCCCAAGCCGTACTCCTCGCGCGAGCTGCTGGCGCGCATCCGCGCCCAGGTGCGCAGGGCGCGGGGCCAGGCGGGCCCTGCCACCCAACCGATTCAGGTGGGCCGGCTGCTGCTCGACCCCCGCAGCCTCACCGCCACCCTGGACGGCCGGGTGCTGTCGCTGACGAGCTATGAGTTCGGACTGCTGCGGGTGTTGGCCGAGCGCTCCGGCAGGGTGCTCAGCCGCGAGCAGCTCCTGGATCTCGTCAAGGGCAGCGCGGATGAGGTATTCGATCGCTCCATCGACGTGCATATCTTCCGAATCCGGCAGAAGATCGAAGAGGATCCGCGTAGCCCTCGGCTGCTCAAGACGGTGCGCGGCGCGGGCTACCTGTTGGCTCGCGGGGAAGAGTCTTGAGCCGGAAGCGCTTTCGGCTCCCGGGCGGGCTGCTGCTCCGCATCTACCTGGTGGGTATCGCCCAGTTCGTTCTCATCGTCATGGTGGTGATCAGCACCCGAGACCTCATCGCGGAGCCTCCTCCGACGCGGCGGGATCCCGAGCAGCAGATGGCCTTCCTGGTTTCGGAGTGGTCGTTGTTCCTGCGGCAGCCCGAGGCGTTGCAGGCGGCGATGGAGCGGTCGGCGCACCACCTCGGGACTCAAGCGACGATTCGCACCCTGGAGGGCCAGGTGCTGGCCTCCAGCGCCTCGCCTCCGCTGGATGCGCTCTCCACCGAGGCGCTCGAGCAGCTCTCGCGGGAGCACGCCTTGGTTGAAGGGGAGCCTCCCCGGATGGCTGCGGCGATCCTCCCGAGGGAGGGGCCAGCGGAGGCGTACGTCGTGTTCGGGCAGCGGCTTCATCGAGGGCCGCCCCGGGGGCCTCCTCGCGGCCCGCCGCCCATCAACTTCGCGGTGCTCATCACACTGGTGCTGGGCTGCACGGCCATCACCTCCATTGCGTTCGCCCGGACGCTGGCGGTGCCCTTGCAACGGCTGGCGGAGGTAGCTCGCGCCTTCGGTACGGGGAAGTTGGATGCCCGCGTGCGCCTGCGTCGCCGTGACGAGCTGGGGCAGGTGGCCGACGCCTTCAATGAGATGGCAGAGCACATCACCCGCTTGCTCCGCTCTCAGAAGGAGCTGCTCGCCAACGTGTCGCATGAGCTACGCACGCCGCTGGCGCGCATCCGCGTGGCGCTGGACCTGGCGGCCGAGGGGGACGCGGAGCTGGCCCGGGAGTCCCTGGCGGACATCACCACGGACCTGACGGAGCTGGAGCGGCTGATCTCGGACGTGCTCACGGCGGCCCGGTTGGATCTCGCCACGGACCAGACGCCCGGCGCCGTGCCGCCGCTGCGCCGGGAGCGGGTAGAGGTGCAGCCCCTCATCGACAAGGCTACGGCACGCTTCCGGGCGGACCGTCCAGGGCATCAGTTGGAAGTGAGCGTGGAAGGGCCGCTGCCCGCGTTGGATGCGGACCCGGTGCTGCTGCGCCGCGCGCTGGACAACCTGCTGGACAACGCGGGCAAGTACTCGGAGCCCGGCACCACGGTGCGGCTGACGGCCCGGCGCACGGAGACGGGCCTCACGTTCGAGGTGGCCGATCAGGGGATCGGCATCGACGCGAGCGACATGCCCCACCTCTTCACGCCGTTCTTCCGCAGCGACCGGAGCCGGGCTCGGACCACGGGTGGAGTGGGGTTGGGGCTCGCGCTCGCCCGCCGCATCGTCGTGGCGCACGGGGGCACGCTGGTGCTGGAGAGCCAGTCGGGCGCGGGCACCAAGGCTCGCATCGACCTGCCCGAGTACAAGAGCACGACAGAATCGCAGTGAGAGACTGCATCCTTCGGCGTCAGGAGTGCTCCAGGACCACACCTTCAATGACGTCGGCGACGTCGAGGCAGCGGTCCGTGGCGGTTTCGAGGAGATCGTAAATCTCCTTCCATTTGATGACGGTGAGGTGGTCGGCGCCGCTCTTGAAGAGCCGCCCCATCCCCGCGCGCAGGGCCTCGTCCGCCTGCGTCTCCAAACGCTTGATGTCCTTGCACCCGGTCAGGATCTGCTCTGGCTGCTTGATGAGCCGCAGCTTCGAGACCACCTCCTGGACCTTCTCCGTCGACAGCACCAGCAGGCGCGCCAGCTCCGTGGCCTCCGGCAGGCTGGAGGGGATCTCGTAGAAGTGGAGCCGAGACGCCGCGGCGTTGGTGAAGTCCAGCACGTCGTCGATGCGTGACAGCAGCGAGTGGATCTGCGTCCGATCGAATGGGGTGATGAACTCCTTGTGCAGCCGGGTGAAGGCGACGTGCGTCACGGAGTCGCCCTTGTGCTCCAGCTCCTTGAGCGCCTGCACCCGGGACGCCACGTCCCGGTAGTCGCTCAGCAGGGAGTGCAGCAGCCGCGCGCCCTCGACGGTCACCGCGCACTGGGCGTCGAAGTCATCGAAGAAGTGATCGGATCGGGGCATCAACTTTTGGAGCATGGAACCTCCCGCACACGTTGTGACCGCACTGCCTGGAGCCGCATCAGAAGTTCACCTGCAGCTGGACCAGCAGGGCTCGCCGCGAGGCGAGGTCCTCGTCCAGGGCGAGGAGTGAGGCGGGGACCTCCGCGCCCGCCTTGCGGACCTCGAACTGCGCCTGCACCCGCCACAGGTCCCACTGCCCGGCGTTGAGGCCCAGAGCGCCCTCCCAGAGCAGGTCCGAGGAGCGGTCGAGGTCCGGATCGAGCGCCGAGAGCATCGCAAAGGGCTCGACATATGCCCCGCCCGCGCTGGTTCCGCCCCAGCGCCACGCCGTCACCGCGCGCCCGGTGAGCAGGGGCCCCTCCGTTCCCGTGAGGAAGGTGGCGCGCCCGGCGTGTACCTCCGCCCAGGTGCGCAGGCCGCCTTGGCTGAGCGGGAGCGTGTGCTGGACATCCAGCCCGCTCATCCAGCTGTGGTGGTCACTGTTGGAGTTGGCGCCCGCGGGCTGCAGCAGCGCAGAGGCCCCCACCTCCCAGTTGCCCGAGGCCCACGTGCCCCGGAGCGCGGGGACGAGGCCGAGCCCCTTGTCGAGCGCGATCTTCTTGTCCGTGTCACGCGTCTGCCACACCCCCGCGCGCAGCTTCAGGTCCTGCGTGCAGCCTGCACACTTCCACTCGAGCTGGGCGCCCGTGCTCCGGCCGGTGAAGCCCAGGGCGCTGTTCAGCACATCGCGCAGCAGGCCGCGCCGGACGAGCGGAAGGCTCCGGGTCGATTCGAGCTCCACCAGAGAGAGGGGTACTTTGAAGCGGCCGGCCCGGACGGAGAGTCCCTTGGTGACCTTCAGCCAGGCGAAGGCATCCTTCAGCTCACCCTGCGCCGCATCGAACTCCACCACGGCGCGCAGGCGCTTCTTCCACTTGTAGGTGAACTCGAGGCGCGCGGCGGGGACGGTGAGCTCTCCGGCCCACGCGCCGCCCTGCGGAACCTCCAGCGTCTCGCGCACGGACATGCGTCCTCCCACTTCCACCGAGCCGAGCGCGGTGGAGAGGGTGAGCGGCGCATCGTCCGTGGCGGGTGTCGCGGGTTCCGAAGCCGGGGGTTCCGTGTCTGGAGGGGCGGGGGCATCCGAGGGCGTCAGCGCCGGCTCTTGTGCGCGGGCGGGACGGCCTGTGAGCAGGAGCGTGGCGAGGAGCACGCCCCAGAGGGACGGGCAGCGGAGCAGGGAAGTCATCACGAGGTGAAAGTCCTTGAGAGGGGCGGCGCGGCCAGCTACCGGGAGCCAGGCAGGAGCCGCGTGCCGCCGAAGAGGGCGCGCATTCCCTGCTCGAACTTCGAGCCCTGGGTCTCGGAGTGCTCCAGGGGCTGGAGGGCCTTCTCCAGCCACGAGGGCCCGCGACCCAGCCACTTCACTTCGAGCAAGGGGACCGACGCGCGCTGGAGCACTTGCGTGGGCGCGGCGGCCCCTCCAGGAGTGGGCGGAAGCGCGAAGGTGAGCTCCTCGTCCAGGGTGATGCGGACCAGGCCCAGGGGGGCCATGTGGGTGGTGCGCCGGTACCAGGCCATCACCCACGGCTTCACCGGGCCGAGGGTGGACTGCCGCAGCAGCGCGCTCGCCGGGCTCGACTCGGGCAGCGGGTCGCCCGACAGCAGCGCGTTCGCCTCTTCCGCCGAGAGCAGGCAGCGCGCCTTCATGCGGCGCTCGCCGGTGCTGATCTTCAGCTCGAGGTAGCGCACGCCGGTCAGGATGGGAGCATCGGTGAGTTGCGCTGCTCCCGCGTACTCCCGCAGCCGCAGGCGCTGGGCCAGGCCGCTTCCACGGGAGCCCAGCAGGTCCAGCTCCTCCGTGTCGAAGTACGTCGTGCGCGTGAAGGCGTACGGGTGGTCCAGCGCGTACACGAGGGGCTCGGTGAAGGGCCCCACGGCGCAGAGGAAGTCCTCGACCGCCTCACGAGGGGGCTGAAACCGACGCTCGTGATCCAATTCAGGTGAGGAGTGCTCCATCGAAGAAGAACCCGTGTAGGCGAGGGCGCTCATGGGGGTGGTCTCGTTCCGGTTGCATGCCGGCGCTGGGGCTGCGAGGAGACACCCTGCCTGGGGGCTGTGACTTGTTCGTTGCGTGTCTGTGACGAAGTATTTCCTTGGCGGAAGCTCGTTCCGTGAGCCTGAGCGGTCGCCATTATCAAGCAAGGCTTAACAGCCCATTAGCTCCCTGGTGCCTAGTCCGCTGAGGGACCAGGGCTTATTTCTCTGGTGTCGCTTCAACATCAGGGGATGGAAATGAAACTGCTCGCCGCGACGGTCATGTCGCTTGCGCTGTTCGCTTCGGCGTTCGCCCAGACAAACCCCACGAGAGCCGCCACGGGGCCGGGCGCCCCCCCGGTCGCCTCAAGCGGGAATTCACAGACGCTGCAGACACCGCGATGACGCATATCGCCATTCAGGAACAGCTCGACGGCAAGGTCGTCGAGTGGATGGAGAAGGTCAGCGACGCGCAGTACGGCGAGCTGCCGTAAGCGTGCTCGAGCCCACGCAAAGGAGAAGAGACAATGCAGAAGCGCAAACTCGGAAACAGCAATCTGGAGGTCTCGGCGCTCGGGCTCGGCTGCATGGGACTGAGCTTTGGCTACGGCCCGGCCGTG
Source organism: Hyalangium ruber (assembly GCF_034259325.1). Lineage (NCBI taxonomy): Bacteria > Pseudomonadati > Myxococcota > Myxococcia > Myxococcales > Archangiaceae > Hyalangium > Hyalangium rubrum. The sequence continues at coordinate 383,926 of NZ_JAXIVS010000008.1, forward strand.
GACACGCAGCAGGGGATCTCGTTGATCCGGTCGGCCGTCGAACGCGGCGTCACGTTCTTCGACACCGCCGAGGTCTACGGCCCGTTCACGAACGAAGCGCTTGTCGGTGAAGCCCTCGCGCCCTTTCGCGGGCAAGTGGTGATCGCCACCAAGTTCGGGTTCAAACTCGATTCCAACGGGAAGCAGGCGGGCCTGGACAGTCGGCCCGAGCACATCAAGGAGGTCGCCGAGGCCTCCCTCAAGCGACTCAAGGTCGAGGCCATCGATCTGCTCTACCAGCACCGTGTGGATCCGAATGTGCCGATCGAAGACGTGGCGGGAGCGGTGAAGGAGCTGATCCATGCAGGCAAGGTCAAGCACTTCGGCCTTTCCGAGGCTGGAGCCAAGACGATTCGCCGCGCACACGCGGTCCAGCCGGTCACCGCGGTCCAGAGCGAATACTCGCTGTGGACGAGAGGCCCCGAAGCCGAAGTGCTGCCGACCCTCGAGGAGCTCGGCATCGGGTTCGTTCCCTTCAGCCCATTGGGCAAGGGCTTCCTGACGGGCAAGATGAACGAACACACCCAGTTCGACAAGAGCGACTTCCGCAGCATTCTTCCGCGCTTCACGCCGGAGGCACTCCTGGCGAATCAGGCCCTCGTCGATCTGCTCGGCAAGGTCGCGGAACGGAAGAAAGCAACCCCGGCCCAGATAGCGCTTGCGTGGCTCCTGGCGCAGAAGCCGTGGATCGTACCCATCCCGGGCACCACGAAGCTGAACCGTCTGGAGGAGAACATCGGGGCCGCCAAGGTCGAGCTGACGCCTGGCGATCTGAATGAGATCGATAGCGCTGCCTCGAGGATCACGGTGCAAGGGGCTCGCTATCCCGAGAACCTGGAGCGAATGACCGGTCGCTGAGCACGGTGAAATGCGAGTCGCAGAGACTCAGGGCCGGAGTGGGTGTACCGGTTCGAGCGGTTGAGGCAATCAGGAGTTCGCGACCCGCATGCACGTCTTTGAGATCATCATCGCGTTGTTGCTCGTCGGCGCGGGCCTCACCGCGCTGTCCCGACGCCTCGGGACTCCTTATCCAGCGTTGGTGGCGCTCGCCGGCGCCGGCCTGGCGCTCGTTCCTGGCACGCCAACGCTTGTCCTGGATCCCGAGCTCGCGCTCACGCTGTTCGTCGCGCCGGTGCTGCTGGACGCCGCGTTCGATAGCTCTCCGCGTGACCTCCGGGCGAACTGGCGGACCGTCACGGGCCTCGCCATCGGCGCCGTGGTGCTCACCATCGTCGTCGTCGCGGTGGTGGCCCGCCTGCTCGTACCCGACATGCCCTGGGCCGTCGCGGTCGCGCTCGGCGCGATCGTCGCGCCCCCGGACGCGGCGGCCGCGACCGCTGTACTCAAGCAGCTCCGTCCGCCGCATCGCCTCCTCGTCATCCTCGAGGGCGAGAGTCTCTTCAATGATGCGAGCGCGCTGCTGATCTACCGTCTCGCCGTCGGGGCCGCGCTCGCGGGGACGCTGTCGCTGGCGGGTGTGATCCCGATGCTCTTCGTCGTCACCGTGGGCAGCGTGGTGCTCGGGTTCGTGCTGTCGCGGCTGATCGTTCTGCTGACCGCGCGGATGCACGACGTCGCCATCGCGGTCGTCGTTCAGTTCTGCGGGACGTTCGCGGTTTGGATTCTCGCGGAGCGGCTCCACCTCTCCGGCATCCTGACCGTGGTCGTCTTCGCGATGGCGACCGCTCGCCGCGTCGCGGACGTGACCCCGGCGCGTCTCCGGATCCCGTCGTACGCGGTCTGGGAGTTCGCGGTGTTCGTGTTGAACGTGCTCGCCTTCATCCTCGTCGGGTTCCAGCTGAAGGCGATCCTCAGCCGGCTCGATTCACTGACGCTCATCGAGTACTCCGGTGTCGCGGCCGCGGTGTGCGTCGCGACGATCCTCGCGCGGATCGCATGGGTGTCGGGCGCAGCGGCCTTCAGTCGCTGGCGGTGTCGTCCGGCGCAGGACGGCACGACGGGGAAGCGGGACACGGTGGCCCTGTCGAATCGCGCCGCGGCGGTCGTCGGATGGTGCGGCATGCGAGGGATCGTGACGCTCGCCACGGCTCTCGCGCTTCCGACCGGCGGGTCCGACGGGCCCGCGTTTCCCTATCGCGATCTGGTCCTGTTCACCGCGTTCGCCGTCGTGCTCGGGACACTCGTCGTCCAGGGCATGACGCTGCGTCCACTCATCAACGTGCTCGAACTCGAGGATGACGGCTCGGTGGAGCGCGAGGTGCGACTCGCCCGGGTCGAGACGTTGCGCGCCGCGCTCTTGGCCACGGCCGAGCTGCCTGGCGAGGAGATGTCGGAACTGCTGCGTCGCCGCTACGAGGTCATGCTGCGGCGCGCCGAAGCGGAGCTGGCCAGCAACGGCAGCGCGCCTCATGGGGCGCCAGCGAGTGACGGTCACACGTTCAACGTCGACGCGGACTTCGTGCGCAAGGCCACCTCGGCCGAGCGGCAGCGGCTCCTCTCGCTGCGGGCGGACGGCACCATCGGCGATGCGGCCTTCCAGCGCGTCGAGCAGGAGCTCGACTTGGAGGAGTTGGATTTGCAGCAGCTCGCTCCCGGCGCCGATGCCGGGAGGGCTTAGGACTCGAGTTCAGGAGGAGGCAGCAGATGAATGGGGCGAGGCGGCCGTACGTGATTTGCCACATGGTTCCCTCCGTCGATGGGAGGATCGACGTCACGCGCTGGAAGCTCCCGCCCAGTGCCCTGGCCGAGTACGAGCGCACGGCCCAGACCTTCGACGCCGATGCGTGGATGATCGGCCGGATCTCCATGGAGCCCTACGCCGGGAAGGCCAGGGTTCCAACGCGCAAGACGCCGGGGCCGATTTCGAGGACGGACTTCATCGCGAGGAGCGATGCGGAGTCCTACGCCATCGCGCTGGACCCCTCCGGCAAGCTCACCTGGAAGTCGAACTCCATCGATGAGGAGCACGTGATTACGGTCCTCACCGAGCAGGTCTCGGACGACTACCTGGCCTTCCTTCAATCCAAGGGTGTCTCCTACCTGTTTGGCGGCAAGACGGAGTTGAACCTGAAGAGGGTGCTCGAGAAGCTCCGGAAGGAGTTCGGCATCAAGAAGCTGCTCCTCGAGGGAGGCGGGAAGATCAACGGCTCGTTCCTGGCCGCGGGCCTCATCGATGAGCTGAGCGTGCTGGTGGCACCCATCGCGGATGGTTCCATCGGCACCCCGTCGCTCTTCGATGCGAGAGAGGGAAAAGGGCCCACTCGCCACCTCAAGCTGATCTCCTTCGAGAAGCGCACAGGTGACCTGCTTTGGCTGCGCTACAAGCTGAAGCGCTGACGTCCAGGCCCTGCTTCGCCAGGGACACCCTCAGCTGGCTTGGGCTGAGACAACCGGGGAATCAGCTCTGGGACAGCCGCTGCCACAGCACGGAGCTCATGGCCTTGGTTCCGATGAGGATCGACTCTTCGTCGGCATCGAAGTCAGGGAAGTGCGGAGCGCCGAGGATGCCGCGCGCGGGATTCGCCACGCCGAGAAGGAACATCGTCCCGGGGAGCTGTTGGAGGAAGAGCGCGAAGTCCTCACCGGAGTAGATGTGCGTCGCGTGGAGGGTGAGCACGTTGCCTTCGCCGACGGCTTCCGCGAGCGTGGGCGCGGCCCCGGCCGTGACCTGAGGATCGCTCGACATGCTGGGAAACGGCGCATCACGGAACGAGAGCTGATAGCCCGTGGCACCGAGCTCGCGTTCCACGGCCTCCTTCACGGACTGGCGCAGCTGCGGGTACATGGAATCCGAGGACGCCTTCACCGTTCCGCGAACGAGGAAGCGTGTGGGAACGTCCGAAGGTGAGATCTTCACATTCATGTAGATGGCCGTGGAATACGGCCCGCCCGGCTTCTGGATGTCGGCGAGATAGGGCGCTACCTGCTCGGCCTGCTTGAGGGGCGCGACCGTGCCGAACTCCGAGAGGCGCGCCTGGAGACGTTGGGCGACCGCCGAGGTGGCATGCTCGCCGGTGAGCTCGAGCGTGAACTGGTCGAGCCCCGCGAAGACCGCGCCCTGGGCAACAGTGCCTACCCGGAACGGGAAGGAGTGGAGGGCGTAGATGACATCCGGGCGCGGATCGACGAGCGCGCCGTCGCGGATCATCGCTTGAGCGCCCTGGATGTTCTCCTCGGCCGGCTGGAACAGGAACACAGCGGTCCCTGGCATCTGCTCCCGGAGAGAGGACAGGATGCTCGCCACGCCAATACCGATGGCGGTGTGCAGATCATGCCCGCACACATGCTGAACGCCGGGAACCGTGGAGCCGTACTCACGCCCGGGCGGTTCCTGGCCGACGACGGCGTCCATGTCCGCACGGTAGGCGACAACCGGGCCCGGGCGGCCGCCGCGGAGGATGCCGACCACCCCATGCCCTCCGATGCCCGTGCGCACCTCGAGCCCCAGCGCCGTCAGGCGCTCCGCAACCACGCCGGCGGTCCGGCGCTCGGTGCCAGAGAGCTCGGGGTGGCGGTGGAGATCGCGGCGGATGGAGATCAACTCTGGCTGCAGGGCCGTGGCCTTCTCCGTGATGGTCGCCAGGGGCGATTCCTGGGGAGCGGGCGTCTTTCCACACGAGGTCAGCAGGAGCGCTGCCAGGACGAGTCGTTTCATGAGGTTCCTCTTCGGGTGACAGGTGGGGGATTCGAGGCGCGGAACGTCCGGCGGACTCTTCGGAGGGTTGCGAGGCTGCCGCCAGAGCCTCGAAACAGCGTCTCGAGCATGGGACCGATGAGTCGGCTCAGCCGGCGGTCCGGGTCGGGTTGGGTGGAGAACTCGAAGGCGATGACGCCGTGGATGGCCGCGAAGAAGACGTGGGGGAGCGTCTTCGGATCGCCTCGGAGCAGGCCCGCGCGGATGGCCGCGGCGAAGCAGGTGGAGGCCGTCCTCCAGGCGCGCTCGCGGCGGGTCGCGAGGTACACGTCGTGCTCCTCCTCCTGCGTCACGTCGAACATCAGCCGGTAGAGCGCTGACTGGCTCGTGGCGAAGTGGATCAGCGCGAGCGTGAGCCGCAGGAGCCGCTCAAGAAGATCGTCGACTCCGACGATGGCGCTCTCCAACTCCGCCGCCAGCGCCTCGAAGCCACTTCCGCGGAGCGTGGCCAGGAGCTCTCCCTTGCCGCCCGGGAAGTATCGGTAGAGCGCCATGGGAGACATTTCGAGTTCCTGGGCGACAGCACGAAGGCTGACGGACTCGACACCGTGGCGAGTGAAGAGAACGAACGCAGCCCGCAGGGCACGCTCGCGCTGTTGCTGCACGGCTTCTGGGGACAGGGGAGGACGCGCCATGGGGCGAAGGGGCGATACGGGCCGGCGAGGGAACGTAAAATGTACGCCGTACAGTAAACACCAGTTCCATGCGCTTGTGTCACTCGCTCCGCGAGAAATGGCGGAGGCCCGTCGTGGAAGGGTGCTCCGGCTGCCTCACCCGTGTGGCTGCCTGCCCTCGCGGACGTCTCCCGGAGGAGGCAGCAGGGGGCTTCCCGCGGGCGCGGCCGATGGCGCGGGCACCGCTACCGGACGTCGAGGGAATGCCACGCGTGGCGCAGTACGCGTTGGCGAAGTTCTGGCACTCCCCGTAGGCCACCGCGCCGGCCGTCGTCGTGTACCAGTTCGGCTGGCTGCTGGTGCATTTGAACGTACACTTCCGTGCGCCCGCGTTCCACCCTTCACAGAGCGCGGACTCCATCATGCGCCCTTCTGGAGGAGCCCTGAGTGTCGTCCCCCCTCATGACCGAAGATGAAGTCGAGAACCTCTCCCAGGCCACCGCGGACGCGCTAGCGAAGGTCGACTTCGACATCACGCGTTGGAAGGAGGCGGGAGCCATCAGCCCCGGGGTGGTGGCGCTGCTCTACGCCTGGTTCTCCAACGAGGTGTATCGCAATGGCATCTCGGGCTGGGTGGGCAATGGCTACACCCGGCATGGCGAGCATCGCGTGCTCGCGGCCCTCACCCGCATGCACGCCGCTCTCGATCCGGACATGGCGTCGGTGCTGCTGGAGACCTTCCAGCAGGTCGAGCGCTGCAACGGGGAGCCCGGCGCCTTGCCGCGCCACCTCGATGCGCTGCTATGGGAGCGTCCCCTTCGGCGGGTCGGGTTTGGCCTGGCGGTGGCGGCGCGCTGGGATGCCGACGCCGATCCGTTCCAGCTCACGCCCCAGTGGGACCCGCCGCGTCCGACGCTGGCTCCGGTGGAGGGGCCGGTGCGCTACCCGGGCGTAGCCGTGGGCCTCACCGAGCGCGGCGCGCACCTCGACGTCCGGATGGAGAACTTCGACACCTTCGATTTCCTGAATGTCCAGGGGGCCGTCGTCCGGGGGCTGTGGCGAGCCGGAGCCACGGACGCGGAGCTGGAGCGCTTCCTCCGCGAGACGGACGACGATCGCAAGCACGTGGGGGAGGTCTGCGCGCGCTGGGTCAGCTTCGACGGCGATGGCGGCGACGCCGCCCGCTTCCAGCGCATCCGCGATGTGCTGTATCCGCCCGATCCGTTCCTCTCCTGGTTCCCCGAGGTGAAGGGCTGGCACGGGCTCTTCAGCCTGCCGAAGGACTTCATCGAGCGGGTCGAAAAGGGGCTGAAGGGCACGAACTATCACCGGCTGGAGCAGCCCGCGGCCGAGCTGAGGGATGCGGTCCGGGCCGCGCTCCGCTGGGACCCGGACGCCATCGGCGTGCTTCAGGGAGAGACCCTCTCTCCCGCCGATGCGGACGTCCTCGAGCTGCTGGTCAATGCCGCCCTGACGGGCCATCGGGTGATCGTCTTCGGCCTGAGCGACGCGGCGAGGCAGGCCCTTCAAGCCCAGGCCTCGCGGTTTCAGGAGGTGGTGCAGGTGGCTTCCCTGGCCTGAGCCGCGCCCAACACTCAGTACAGGAGCAGCTTCCCGGCGCGGAAGAAGCACACCCGCGTCTCGTCCTGCGCGTCCACGGTGGCATCGATCTCCGCTGAGTCCACCTGGCTCAGATCATCCGTGCGCGACCAGTAGTCGTTCGTGCCACGCCGAACCACCTCCAGCTCGCCTCCGTGCGTGAAGGCGAGGCGAGGGTTACCTCCCGCATCCGCGGCGACGGCGAGCTCCGAGAGGGAGAAGGCCTCCACGAGGGATGTGCTCACCGTGCTGGCGCTGAAGGGGGTGCGGAGCGTCACCCGGTGCAGTCCGCTGGCGAAGAGCAGCATCGGGCCCGTGGACGTCCAGGCGGTGGAGACTCGCGCACTGCCCAGGAATTCAGGCAGCGTCAGCGCCTCCGCCGAGCCCGTGCTCTTCCAGGCACCCAGGAAGTTGCCACCGTATGGGATGTAGAGCGTGCCGCTCGGGCTGAAGACGGCATCCCCGAGGGGCTGTTGGTGACTGGTGGCGGTGGTGGGGAAGGAGACCCGCGCGGAGGACCAGGCAGCGGCACCCGTGCGGTAGGCAACGGCCGTTCGCCAGACCGTCCCGACGTCGGTCACGGAGCCGTACCAGCCATAGACGACGGTAGGCCGGTTGCCGTTGGAGGGATCCAGGGCAATGGAGACCCAGGTGCTCGGCTCAACGGGCGTCGCGGCGGAGTCCACGCGCTCGCGGATCCACGTGTTCCCGGAGCGCGTGGCGTACCAGAGCCCCTTGCCGCTCATCAGGTACACCAGGTGGGGCGTCCCATCCGCGGCAACGGTCATCGCCAGGGACTCCAGGACCATGCCGCCCGTGTTGAACCCCATGCCATCCACCTGTTCCATCGCCCAGGTGGTGCCCGTGCGCGTGCCGTACCACAGCGAGGGATGCGTCACTCCACGGAAGGCCAGGTGCGCCACCGCGCCACGCATCTCCAACTGGCACGCCGAGCCGAAGAACTCGGGGCCCTCGGCCACCACCTCGGGAACTCGGACGTAGGGTGTCACCGTGACGGTGCGCGTGGCCGTTGCCGTCAGCCCGTCATTGTCCGTCACCTCCAGGGTCACGGTGTACGTGCCAGGGGCGGCATAGGTGTGCGAGGCCTGGGGGGCCGTGCCGTCCATGGGCGTCGTCGCATCGCCGAAGTCGAAGCGGTAGCGGTTGACGGTGCCATCCGGATCGCTGGAGGTGGCCCCATCGAAGGTGGCGACGCGGCGCGCCTCCGCCTGGGCGGGCCCCGTGAGCCGCGCTACGGGAGGCAGCTTCACCTGCGCCGGGTCGATGATGAGTTGGATGCTGGCGCTGGCCATCCGGCCTCCGGAGTCCGCGGCCGTCAGGGTGAGCTGGTGCGTGCCCGCTTCCAGCGAGCTCACGTCCAGCGAGGGGCCGTGGCCGAGCTGCCCTCCGAGGCTCGATTGCCAGGTCAGGCTGTTGCCGGTGAGCACGCCGTCCTCGGGATCCTGGCCGGTGCCTCGCAGGGCCACCACGGCGCCCACGGTGAAGTGTGAGCCGTTGGCCGGAGAGGTGATCTGCACGGTGGGCGGGTCGTTCGTGGGGAGGACCTCCACGCGGATGCGCGCGGCGCCCTCGGTGCCGCTCGAGTCCCTGGCGGTGAAGAAGATCTCATGGGAGCCGGCCGACAACCCCGGCACGGTGAGCGGGCTGCCCGTCCCCAATGCGCCCGCGAGGCTGGAGGACCAGCGCAGCGCCGCGCCCGACAGGGTGCCGTCCTCCGCGTCCGTGGCCGTGCCCTCCAGGGTGAGGGGCGTGCCCGCGAAGAGCGTGAAGCCATTGACGGGGCGGGTGATGGTGACCGAGGGCGCCGTCTGTCCCTGCACGGTGACCGTGACGAGCACGGAGGCGCTCGCGGTGGCGCCCAGCGAGTCGGTGGCCGTGAGCGTCAGGGCATGCACGCCGGCCGAGAGCACCACCCCCGTCACCTGTCGGCCCGTGCCCAGGGTGCCATCCTTGCTGGAGGTCCACGCCAGCGCGCTGTCGGCCAGCGTGCCATCCTCCGCATCCGTGGCGCTCCCTTCCAAGGTGATGGCCTGGGTGGTGAAGAAGCGCGAGCCCTCCGTGGGCTGGGTGAGGGTGACGACCGGCTTCTGGTTCGTCCCTGGGGGGACGACGGTCACCGTCACGCTCGCGTAGCCGGCCTGTCCTCCCGGATCCACGGCGCTCAACAGCAAGCGGTGGACTCCTCGGGCCGCACCGGTGAAGGACAGCTGCGTCCCGGTGCCGATGATGCCTCCGCTGTCGGAGCTCCAGGTGAGCGCCGCACCTGACAGCGCTCCGGTCTCCGGATCCACGGCCTTGCCTTTCAACGGAATGGGCGTGCCCTCCTCGAAGGTGGCCCCCGCGGTGGGCGACTCGATGGTGGCCACCGGCGGTTGGTCCTCGACGATGACGGTGACGGAGAGCTGCGCACGCGCCTGCTTGCCTCCGGAGTCGGTGACATCCAGGCTGAGCCGGTGCTCTCCCCCGGAGAGGCGGACGCTCAGGGGACTGCCAGTGCCCAGCGGGCCGTCGAGGCTCGAGGACCAGCGCAGGGCGGTGCCGCTCAGGGGGCCGTCTTCCGGATCAGTGGCCGAGCCTGTCAGCTCGTGCGGCCCGGCTCCCAGCAGCGTGGCTCCGTCCGTGGGCGACAGGATGCTGGCGGAGGGCGCGGCGTTCTCGGGGGGAGGCGGCGGGGGTGGCTGGGACTTGTCACCCCCACAGGCCGCCAGCGCCACGAGCGCGAGCATCAGAAGGATGCGTAAGGACATAGGTTGGCTCCACGTCTGGCTCTACTGGAACATCACCTTCGAGCCGGACTTGAAGCAGTAGTGGACGACGCTCGTCGTAGGGCGCTGCGCCAGGGAGATGCGCGTGCTGGGGCTCGCGGTCCCGAGGCTCGTATAGGTCCAGTAGTTGTTGGCGTTGGGGATGACCATCTCCAGGGAGTTCCCATGGAGGTGGAGTTCCTGGGGCTTGCCCCCCACGAGGATCAGATCGCCCACCTGGGTCTCGGTTGCCTCGATATTGCTGGTGGAGAAGGAAGCCACAGGCTGCGTGGTGCCGGGAGTGATGTCCAACAGGTTGCGTCCCGTGCGCAGCAGTAGGTGTCCCGACCCCGTCCTCACCATGGACGTGTAGGTTGTCTCGAAGGACGGGAGGAGCTCATAGCCAACAGGGGTCGTAGCCGGCTTCCAGGTTCCGAACGCATTGATCCCGTAGGGGATGTAGAGCTTCCCCGTGGGATCAAAGGCGATCTCCCCTGAGGGGAATTGATGGCCGCTGGTGGGGACCGGGAACAGGACCGGGGAGACGTTCCAGGTATTTGCGCCCGTCCGGTAGGCCACGACGGTCCGCCAATTGCTGTTGCCATCCCCGGAATAGACGATCGTGGGGCGGTTCCCCTGGGACGGATCCAAGGCGATGGCGACAGGAGAGCCGTAGGGGTAGAGCGGGTACGCACCGGCATCGACACGCTCACGGGTCCACGTGGTTCCCGAGAGCGTGGCGTACCACACGCTCTTGCCGCCTATCATGTAGACGATGTGCGGCCTGCCCGTGGCGTCCACCGCCAACGCCATGGGTTCCATCACGATACCGCCCGTGTTGAAGCCCATGCCGTCCACCAGTTGGGTCGTCCACGTGGAACCGTTCCAGAAGCCGTACCAGATCGAAGGGTGGGTCTCGTTGAAGTAGATGAGGTGCCCGTTCCCGGCGGAGTCGAAGGCCAGGTCACAGGTACTTCCCGTCTCGTCGTTGGACGTATCCACGGCCACGGGGGCGAGCAGGCCGCTGGCCCAGGCGCCTTCGGACTGGCTCGAGGCCTCGGCGGAGACGCGGTACTGGAAGGTCTCGGTGAGCTGCTGGCCCGCGTCCGTCTCCGCCGTGAGGGTGAGCGTGGCGGTGCCGGCCCGAGGCAGCGTCCAGGTGGCCTCCATGCCCTGCGTCTCCAGCGTCCCTCCGCTGGCGCTCCAGAGCACGGACCTCACGTCCGAGCGCGAGGAGACGGCGCGGAAGCGCTCCACCGTGCGCTCCAGATAGGGCCCCTGGTTCTCACGCTTGAGGCTGAACGCGGTCGCGCGCGGCAGGGTGGGAAACGGCACGTCCGTGGAGGGATTGATGGACGGGTGGGAGGGCACGGACGACCCAGGCTCGCCGCAGGCCACCAGGGCGAGAGGGAAGAACAGGCCCAGGAGTCGTGCCTTCGAGAAAAGCGATGCCATGAGGGAGCCCCTTTGGGAAAACAGAACCCGCTTAGCGAAGAGGAGAGACTCTCGTCAATGGAGGGTGATTATCTTTCCCCGCCGTTCAAGCCTGTCACCTCACCCAAGACACCCATCTCATGCCCACTCCCTGGAAGAAGCTGCTGCGTCTGGTCTGCGTGTTCTCCCTTCTGGCCTCGGGTCTCACCGGTTGTGCCAGATCTCATACCTATGTGCTGGTCCACGGCGCCTTCTCCGACAGCACCGCGTGGGGCAGGGTCACCCCGCTCCTGGAGAAGGAGGGCCACAAGGTGGTGACGTTGGACCTGCCCGCGCATGGCAAGGACACCACGCCAGCGGAGCAGGCCAGCCTGCAGGGTTACACCGACCGCGTGCTCCAGACCATCGACGCGCAGCAGGAGCCGGTCATCCTCGTAGGCCACAGCATGGGCGGTACGGTGATCAGCCAGGTGGCGGAGCAGCGCCCCGACAAGGTGTCCAAGCTGGTGTACCTGGCGGCCTTCTTGCTGCCCAACGGCAAGTCCCTCATGGATCTGTCCCAGCAGGACACGGAGGCTCGTCTCGGGCCCTACCTGGTCCCTTCCGAGGATGGCAAGACGCTCACCCTCAAGCCCGGGGCGCTGGAGGCTGCCTTCTGCCAGGACTGCTCCGTCGAGGACGCGCAGATGCTGAACGCGGCGCTCCCTCCCCCCGAGCCCGTGGCTCCGGTGAGCACGCCTGTCACTGTCACCGAGGCCAACTGGGGCCGTGTGCCGCGCTTCTACATCGAGACGACGAAGGATCTGGCCATCGGCCCTGCCCAGCAGAAGCGCCTCTACACGGAGTTGCCCGTGAAGCGCGTCTTCACCCTGGAGAGCGGCCACATGCCCTTGATCACCCACCCCGAGGAGCTGGCCAGGCACCTGCTGTCGCTGTAGCCAGTGCCAGCTACATCGGGGGCAGGCCCGTAATCAGTGATTAGAAACGCGAACGTTTGCCCGCGCCACCAACGCCTCCGAGTCCGCAAGGAATGCACGGACGTGGTCGTCCGTGAGCTTGGCTGAAGGCAGGATCGCATCACCTTTCTTGTCGAACATGGCGCCGCTGTGTCCTTCGAGGTCCGGCGACACGAGCAGCGGTGTCACGGTCTCAGCGTAGGTCTCGGCGCTCGGTGCCAGGAGTCCGATCATCCACTCGATGAAACGGAAGCGAAGCGAGCCTTCGCCGAGGAAGTTGCTGCGGATGTTGGTCTTGATGAGGCCAGGGTTCAGGCCGAAGAAGCTTGCGTTCGCGTAGCGCTTCGCTGAGTCGATGACGAGCATCTCGTTGCCTGCGACGGTGTTCATATGTACCGCCATGCCGCTGTAGGACTTCTCAGCGTTGAGGTCGCCGAGCGAGCCCGCCTGACCAGTGCCCGGATACCCCATGATGAACACGCGCGGCTTCATGGGAGCTGCCGACCGGTGCTTCCCGAGACGTGGAGCCATGCCGCGCACCAGCACCAACCTGCTCAGGTAGCTGACCGCCATGTCACGCTCGAGGCCCTCGGCGGTCTCCTGGCGCGTGGGCGCGGCGAAGATGCCGGTGGTGAGGACGACGAGGTCCAGTGTCTCCGCGGGCAATGCTGCGGCGACACGCTGCGCTTCGCTCATCAGACTGAGGTCTTCCTGGAGGAACTCGATGCCCGGCACACCGGAATCGCGGAAGGTTTGCCCGACGACCGTCACGCTCGCACCGCGCGAGGCCAGGAGGTGACTGATCGCACGCCCAAGGCCGCCGGTTCCGCCAACAACCGCGACCTTCAACCCCTTGAGGTCGAGGCCCGCGGCGTCGACACGGCGCCATACGAGGTTCTTGTCTCGCTTCATGACGGCTAGAGCCTTTCTCCCACGACGTACTCGCGCACCGTGGTCGGCTTGATGGACGGGTACCGGTCGTTCATGAGCTCATCGAGCTTGCCTTCGCCGTTGAGAATGGACCGGTAGTACATGAGCGGCAGGTAGGAGAGGAAATCAGCGGGGTTTGCCTTCTTCAGGTGCTCGATGCGTGCATCCAGGTCTTCGAGCGAGCCCAGCCGTTCGACACGCAGCTTCTTCCCCGAGCCCAGCTCGTAGGCGCGGACGAGACCTTCGAAGTCGAGAACGTCACCCGCGACGGAGAAAACGCGCGGAACGGGCCGTTCGTCGACGGCGACCTCCGCGGTGTACCGCGCCGTGTCCGCGTAGGTGGTCCAGTCCATCGGCTGTTTTCCGTCGCCCCAGACGTAGGCCGTCTGCTTCTCGACGTCGATGACTCGAATGAAGCCGAACAACACGCCCCGATCGAGGAATCCGCCGTTCAGCACGTGGACGACCTCGACCTTGCCGCGCTCGGCGTCCGCGGCCAACGCGAACTGGCGCCGCATCTCGGAGGTGGGGATGTGGCCCGGCTTCACCTTGAAGAGGTCGAGAGAGTAGTCGGAGGGGATGAACCTGTTGACTCCGGCGTCCCGCGCCGCGCGCAAGAGGTGCATCTGGCCGTCGATGATGACCTCGGGTCCACCCTGAACCGCGGAGATGACGGTCGAAGCGCCCTGGCAGAGCGAGTCCAGCGCGGCACGGAACTCCGGGCCAAGCGCGCCTTCGACTACCTGGACACCTCGCTTTTCGAGGTCAGCGACCTTCTGACGGCTTCCCGGACGGACGAGCACCCTGAGCCGCACGTCCGGTCTGTCGAGCACCGCATGACCGATCAACGTTCCCAGGTGGCCCGTGCCGCCCACCAACACGATTGTCTGCTGAGTCATCATTCCCTCGCTCAGATGGTGTTCGCGGGTGCGAGCGCGGCAAGACGGTGTCGCCACCCATGAAGTACGCTGCGTCCGGTACCCGGATTAGTTTCTTTCCAGAAAGAAATAAAACTCCCCCTGTCGGCTGTCAAGGCCGCGAGCATTGCCATGGGAAGACCGAAGGAAGTCACGGACGAGCAGATCGTCGTCGCTGCGCGGCGCTGTTTCCTCAAGCGCGGCGCGGGCGTATCAGCTGCCGACATTGCACGTGAGCTCGGTGTGAGCCACACGACGTTGTTCAACCGCTTCGGCTCGAAGGAGGGGCTGATGATCGCCGCCCTTGGGCCGCCCGCGGAGGTTCCCTGGGTGGCTGCGCTCGACGCTGGGCCTGACGAGCGCCCGATCCGCGAGCAGCTCGTTGAACACGCGAAGGTGATGTCCGCCTACTTTCAGGACCTGCAGGCAGGGCTCGGGGTGTTGCAGGCCGCTGGCATCGAGCCAGGAAAGGCCTACGGCGGGCGCAAGGGCGAGTCGGCACCGGTACAGGCGTTCCGTGCGCTCGTTGAGTGGCTGCGGCGTGCTCAGAGCCAGGGACGCCTCTCCAAGTGCGATGTCGAAACCCTGGCCTCGACGCTCCTTGGCGCGCTGCATGGCTGGGCGTTCACCGCGCGCGTCTGCGGCGAATCGACTGCCTCCGCGGCCGGCGAGCGCTATGTCGAGCGCTTCATCGAGCTGCTCTGGGACGGAATTGGAGTAAGCGTTCGCCGCGCCTCGTCGTGACGGGCTCCAGCCAGTCCATGGCCGTGGGCCCGCTTGACACTCACAGGCGCTTGTCGGGAAGTTGCCGCATGGCCTCGATTCCCGGCGTCTGGCGTGCCTTGGCAGGGCTCGTGCTCTGCCTCGCTTGCTCGCGCGCGAGTCCGCCACCGCCCCCAATGCTCCGCCACGAAGCCTATGTCTGGCAGCGGGCCTGGAGCCCGGAACTCGCGCAGGCATTGAGCCAGGCTCCCGTGGAACTGGGAGCCCTGCGCGTGCTGGCGCGGGAGCTGACAGGGCCGGCGCGCACGCCGGTGGAGGTACGGGTGGACACGGAGGCCCTCGCCCGCAGCGGCCGAGAGGTGGTGGCCGTCATGCGAGTGGACGGCACGGCGCCGCTCGAAGAGCTCTCGCTCCTTGAGACCGCCGCGATGGCGCGAGCCTGGCGTGCGCAAGGGGTCCGCGTGCGCGGTGTCGAGGTGGACCATGACTGCGCCACCGCATCCCTGGAGGCGTATGCCCACTGGCTGGAGCGCGAGAAGAGAGCCCTGGGAGATGACCTCACGCTGTCCATGACGGCACTGCCCACTTGGGCCTCCTCGCCCGCGGTGACCCGCCTGGCCTCGGTGCCGACAGAGCTCGTCCTCCAGGTACACGCGGTGCGCGCTCCCTCGCTCTTCTCGCCCGACGAGGCGCGGGGCTTCATCGAGACCTGGGCCCGCGCCACCGGCCGCCCTTTTCGCGTCGCCCTGCCCACCTACCGCGTTCGCCTGAGAACGGGGCAACAGCTGGCTGCCCAGCCGCGGCATGTGGCGGAGCTGCTCGCGGGACTGCGCGAGCGTCCCGTGCCAGAGGTAGTGGGAATCGTCTGGTTCCGGCTCGGTCACCGAGGCGATCCCGAGTCCTGGAGTCTGCCCACGCTCGCGGCGGTGGTGCGTGGTGAGCCGCTGGTACCCGGGCTGGTCCCGCGCCTGGTCGAGGCGGGCAATGGCACGCTGGACATCGTCCTGGAGAACCCAGGCCCTGTGGATGCGGACGCACCCGCGCACCTCACCCTCTCTGGCCGGCTCGAGGTGCTGGACGGGGTGGGCGGATACGCCGCACAAGGGGATTCACTCGTGGCGCGCACGCCCCCGCACTTGCGCGTGGGAGAGCGCCGGGTGATTGGCTTCGTGCGGGGAACCGAGGTGACACTTGCTGGGCCGTAGCGTGGTGCTCTGTTTTGGGTTGCTGGCCGTGCTCGTGCCCGTGCGGCGAGCGCGGGCCTGTGGTCCGGATTTTCCTCCCATCCTGCTGGACGACCGCGGTGGCACACTGCGGGGATTACCCGAGGGGACCTTCGCCGACGAGATGACCCGGCTGGTGCCCAAGCCTGGGGATGCCTTCCAGCTGATGGAGCTCGGCGAGGAACCGCCAGAGGCACGAACGGGGGGAGGGACGCGGGAGACGGAGCTGTATCAGGCCGGAGCGCGGGCTTTCAACGCGGGGAACCTGGCTCAGGCGCGGGCTCGCTTCCGCGAGGTGCTCGCATTGCCCGCGGGGGAGCGGCGGCGCTTTGGCCCCTTCGCCGCATTCATGCTGGGTCGGATGGCGCCGTCGCTCGAGGAGGCGCAGCGGTACTTCAACGAGGTGCGTGAGCTGGTGCGCCAGGGCAGCGACGATCCGCTGGGCCTGGCGGTGGCGAGCCTGGGAGAGGAAGGGCGGGCGCTGCTGCGCGAGGGCAAGGACGTGGAGGCCGCGCGGCGCTACGCGGAGCAGGCCAGCTACGGGAGCCAGATCGGGGCGCTCTCGTTGCTGAGGGTGGCGCGGGCGCTGGCGCGAGACGAGGTGCGGCTGAAGCGGGCGCTGCAGGATCCGCTGGGGCAGCGCCTGCTCACCACCTATGTGTGGACGCGCAAGCAGGACACCTGGTGGGACGAGAGCGATGAGCGGCAGCGACCGATGCCGGGCCTGCTGGACGCGCTGGCCGAGTTGCCCGAGGTGGCCGGAGCCGACAGGCTGGCGGCGGCGGCGTGGCGAGCGGGTCGCTTCGATCTGGCCGAGCGCTTCGCCGGCAAGCAGCAGTCGCCCCTGGACACCTGGGTGCGGGCGAAGCTGAAGCTGCGCCAGGGCAACCAGGCGGAGGCAGACCGACTTATGGCGGAGGCCGCCGCGCAGTTCACTCCCACGGAAGGGTGGCTCAACTCCTTCAATGGCATGCCGTACACGTTGTATCCGAGCCAGCGCCTGGAAGCCGAGCAAGGCGTGCTCGCATTGTCACAGGGCCACTTCATGGAGGCTGCCGAGCACCTGCTGGCGAGCTGCTCCTGGCCGGACCTTGCCTACGTGACCGAGCGTGTCCTGACGCTCGAGGAGTTGCAGCGCTTCGTGGCCTCCCACAGCACCGTGAAGCCGTGCCCGACGGAGAACCCGTGGAGCGAGGCGGACATCAGAACCCAGCTGCGGGAGCTGCTCGGGCGCCGCCTGTTGCGCGGCGGGAAGGGCAGGGAGGCCTTGCCGTTCTTCCAAGGCACGCCGATGGAGGCGCAGGCCCGCGCGTACGTGGAGGCACTGGAGCGAGGGAGGACCCCGGGGGGGGATGCCACCGAGCGGGCTCGGGCGCTCTACGCGGCGGCTCTGTTCGCGCGCCACTCGGGCCTGGAGCTGCTGGCCACCGAGGTCGCTCCGGACTGGGCATGGGTGGGCGCGGATTATGATCTCGATGATGAGGACGTGAAGCCCATTCCCGGGGACGCAGCGAGCCCTGAGGCCGCGCAGCAGGCGTTGAACGAGACGAAAGCGCTCACGACGCAGGAAGAGGCTCAACGGTACATCGCCCATGCGCCCGCGCACCCTGTTCGCTTCCAATACCGCTCCACGGCGGCGGATCTGGCGGAAGAGGCCGCGGCTCTGGTGCCTCCGCGCAGCCAGGCGTACGCGGCGCTGCTGTGCCAGGCCGCGCGCTTCAGCTCGCGCAGTGAGCCGGAGCGGACCGCCCGGCTGTGGAAGACGTACATCCAGAAGGGAGCGCTGCTGCAGGAGGCATGGGCGTTCGGTCAGCAATGCCCCGAGCCTGACTTCGCGCGGCTCGCGGGCTGGCAGGAGTCTCGACCTGCGCGCAAGCAGCACTGGCGCAAGCGAACGCTGGCGGTTGTGACGGGGGTGGTGCTGCTGCCCGTGGTGGCGGTGGGCTTCCTGCTTCTGCGCCGCAGACGGGCAAAGTCCTGACATCAGGAGGGGCGGACAGGCACCCGTTCACTTCAGTCGCAAGTCGAAGCCAAGGCCTGCTTGGACCGTTACCGCGAAGCGATGACGGTCGGCGCGGTGGGTGAAGAAGTAATCAGCCCCCAAGTCCAACACCGCCGTGAGGCCTGCGGGCAGCGCGACGCGTCCTCCAGCTACTGGCCCCACGCCATAGCTGTCGAGCCCGGGCACCATGACGGCTCTCAGTCCCAGGAAGGGTCTCCAGTCTCCACGGCCTGGTAGGACGCCTCCTTGGAGATGGAAGGTCGGCGGATTGCCAATCAAAACCCGCACACTCCCTTCTAGTGACTCGCGCCGAACGGAGGCGCCCGCGCCCACGGTCCACACGCGCCCCACGGCTTCAAAGAGGCCAAGTGCTTCCGGTCTCAGATAGAGATGGGCGGGAGGAGGGATGCGCTGAAGCGCCTCTTCTCGCGCTCTCTGAAGCGCGGCCTCTCTCTCCGCGAACGTGCGCTCGGCTTCGACTTGCTGGCGGATGACCTCGGCAAGTGCCACCAGCTCTGGCGGAAAGCGCACGGGGTCCACCTGCTGCTCGGGATGCGTACGTGCGAGGACTTCCAACTGCTTACGGGCTTCTTCGACCTGCCCCAAGGCATGCAGCGAGGCGGCCAGGTAGACGCGCGAGAGCGCTGGATCTCCAGGGGAGCGCGAGGCTTCGGCCAGCTCCTGCTCGAGGAGCCGGATCGCCGCCTCGTACTCTCCGTTCTCGTAGAGCTGGATCCCCGTCATTTGCGCCCAGGCGAGCCCGGGCACGAGCAGGAGCCCCAAGAGCAGGAGCGTGGCAGGGTGGAGCGTCATCGCGGGAAGCCTTGCCCGCTGGCGCTGAATTCCGCCTGATGCGTCAGGGATTCACCAGGAGGGATGACGACCGTCCGCCGGTAGTGGGGGAAGGCCGGGTGGCGGAGCTCGAGCTCATGCTCACCCTCCGTCAGGGTGTAGTCATGCAAGGGAGGCACACGCCCAAGCTTCTTCCCATCCACCCAGACATCCGCCCAGGCGCCCTTCACCACGACATGCAGGGTGCCCGTGGCGGCTCTCGCCACGAGCGGCTCGGCGAGAGCGGTGGGCGGCTGAGCGGAAACGATGGACAAGGGCGCAGGCTGCTTGGGCATGCGTGTCTTCCTCCTCGCTGGGAGGGGCTCGGGCCCTCTGGAGCTGACGGCCGACGTGAGCACGGGCTCAAGAGTTGGAGGAGAGGGCAGAACCTGGCTGGGCGCGTGGATCGTCAGCTCGGAGTTAAGGGAGCTCGCAACAGGGGGGACCGGAGGCTGCTGGGCTGCGGCAGTCGCTGGGCTGGTAACCTCCAGAGTCGCCTGTGTGGACGCGCGATCCATGCTCATGCGTACCCCCAACAGCACCGCCAGCACGCTGACTGGCGCTGCGCTCCACTTCAACCAGGGGCCGAGCCTGGGAGGCCGGTGGAGCATCGCAGCCTCGGGTTCTGGCACGGCCGAGGCGGGCTGCAGGGTCTCCGTTGGAGCCTGAGCAGGCGCGGCATCCGAGAAAGGCATGACCACGGAGCTGGAGCGGGAGCGCCGCATCTCCGAGAGGCTGGAGCTCTCCTGCTGCTGGAGCAGGGCCCTGAGTTCGCATGCGACCGCGGAGGCAGAGGCTGGACGTTGGTGGGGATCCTTGGCGAGCAATCGAAGGACGAGGGTGTCGACCTCGGCAGGCAGCGCTACGAACGAAGAGGGCAGGGGGGGCGGGCTCTTCAGGTGATGGGCGACGACCTCCATGTGCGAGCGACCCAGGAAGGGCCGCCTACCGGTCAGCAGCTCGAACGCGATGATTCCCACCGCGTACAGATCGGTCCGAGGGCCTACCTCATCGCCGAGTGCCTGCTCCGGAGCCATGTACTGGGGAGTGCCAACAATGACATCCGAGCGCGTTTGCGGCGTGGTGCCCTCGGGCGTGGCGCTGCGCTTGGCCAGCCCGAAGTCCAACACCTTGAGGGTCTCGGCACCGTTGGACTGCCGCGCGACGAAGATGTTGCTGGGCTTGAGGTCCCGATGGGTGACCCCCATGGCATGTGCGGCCGAGAGGGCATCGAGCACCTCGCACAGCAGGGCGAATGTCTCGGTGAGCGATAGGGGGGCGCGCTTGGCGATGAGCTCGCTGAGAGGGCGGCCCTCGAGGTACTCCATGACGAGGTACTGACCAACGCCCGGCTGCTCGCCAAAACCGAAGATGTCGATGATGCCGCGGTGTTGGATGGCGCTGGCGGCTCGGGCCTCGGCCAGCAGGCCGCGAGCGTGAGGGCCCTTGTTCACCTCGTCGCGGATGAGCTTGATGGCCGCCTTGCGACCGATGGTGACGTGCTCGCCCTCGTAGACGATGCCCATGCCGCCGCTGCCGATGTACCGGCGCACCACGTAGTCGCCGAGCTGCTGACCCAGCAGTGCATCCGCCCTCCCGAGCGAGGTGCTTGGGGAGGCAGCCACGTCGGGCAGGATCGTCTGGGTGGGCTGCTCGGCTTCTAAGGGAGGCCCGGGGGGAACCTCCTGGGGGCACGCGCGCAGCTCGGGCGCTGGTCCGTGGCCGTGAAGGTCGCCGAAGCGGGAGGGGGGTAAGCGCATGGGACATGACTCAGGATCGCCGGCGCGAGCGCCACTGCAGCAGCCCAAACAGCAGGAGCGCCCAGAGCCAGGTTGCCTGCCAGGAGGGTGGGCTGGCAGTGCAGCCCATTCCGTAATAGCTGCGCAGGGCGATCGTGAAAGACACCTCGGGGGATGTGTCGCTGGTGTTGCCAGCCAGATCGGTGGCCGTGATCGAAAGACTGTGTGTGCTCCACGTGAGCGACGGGGAGGCAAGTTCCCATGCTCCGCTGTCGGTTGCCTGGGTCTCGCCGATTTCGACGCCGTCGACAGAGACCCTTACGGTGCTGCCAGGATCGGCGGTGCCGGAGAAGATGGGCTGGTTCGTGAAGAACTCCTGGTCCGGCGCTGGCACGAGGAGCTCAGGGTGTTCTGGGCCCACGGTATCGACTGTCCAGGAATACGTGCTGGGGTCGGGATCCACATTGCCAGCCCTGTCGATGGCCCTCACCTGGAAGGTGTGCTGACCATCCTCCAAGGAGGAGTAGTGGAAGGGCGGCGCGCAGGCGGTGAAGGCAGCGCCATCCAGACTGCACTCGAAAGACGCACCTTGCTCCGAGGAGAACGAGAGGCCGGCGGTCGTGTCACGGGTATAGCTCGAGGGTGTCGAAGCCAGCTCGAGTTCGGTCTTGGGCGATGTGCGGTCCACCGTCCAGCGATACGTGGCAGGAGAGGGGTCCCTGTTGCCCGCGATGTCCCGCGTGCGCACCTCGAAGGTGTGCTCACCCTCTGAGAGGGAGGAGTAATTCAGGGGGTTGGAGCAGAGAGTAAAACCCTGCTCTTGTGAGTCCTGCCCGTCCCGCCTGCACTCGAAGCTGCCGCGATCCACGGCGTCGGACGTGAACGTGAACGCAGCCGTCGTGGCTTGAGTCACCAACGAGGGAGTCGACTGGAGCTCTAGGGATGTGTCCGGAGGGGTGGTGTTGCTCACCACGAGCATCTGGGTGGAGGTCAGCCCGCGCGTGCTGAGCGTCAGCAGATACGTCCCGCTCGGCAGGGAGGGCAGGGTCGCCCTCAGCGAAGTATTCGAGGAGTCATACCCGCTCAGCGCCACCCAGTGGGGATATTCGATCGAGCGTAAGGACAGCAATGGGTAGTCAATGGGGGAAGACGGTTGCTGGTCGGTGCCGGTCTCGGTTCCGTGGCGGAAGCGCTTGCCCCGCACGGTGAGGGGGGTGCCAGGCTCCAGGTGGAGAGGACTCACGTCGGTGACGACGGGAGGCCACGCGTCCGCTCCTGGCTGAGCCTCCGTGTACAGCTCGGTGGAGGAGAAGGAGGTGGATGGGTTGCTCTGCCCGCCCACTACGAGGACCTGGCCACTCAGCAGCAAGGTGGCGGTATGCCTGCCACGGGGCTCCGCCAGTGCGCTTGTGGAGGCCCATAGCCCCGTCGCCGGATTGAAGACCTCGGCGGAGGCGAGATAACCGGAGCTGTTGTATCCACCCACCACGAGGACTTTGCCGCCGGGCAGCAGGGTGGCGGCGTGAGAGGTGCGGGTCTGTACCAGAGGACCCGTGGGAACCCAGACGCCGGTGGACGGGTCGTATATTTCGGCGCTGCTGCCGGCGGATGATCCTGCCACCACCAGGACTTTGCCACTCGGCAACCGAGTCGCGGTGTGGCCGAAGCGGCCGCGCGTCAGGAACCCTGTGGGGGACCAGGTTCCAGTCACGGGATCGTATACCTCGGCGGTGGTGAGACTCGATGAGCCTCCCACTACGAGGACCCTGCCATCCGAGAGGAGAGTGGCGGTGTGCAGGGATCGCCCGCGCGTCGGGGAACCTGTGGAGGACCAGGTTCCAGTGACCGGATCGTACACCTCGGCGGTGGCGGCGCCACTGCTTGGTGAGCCTCCTACGACGAGGACTCTGCCGTCGAGCAGCAGTGTGGCCGTCTGTTGAGAGCGCGCCTGTGCCATAGGACCTGTGGAGGACCAGGTTCCAGTGACGGGATCGTACACCTCGGCAGTGCGCCTCGATGAACCTCCCACGACGAGAACCTTGCCGTCCAGGAGCAGCGTGGCCGTGGGGTAATAGGAAGAGAGGCCTAGAGGAAGAGAACCTAGGGCGGACCAAGTTCCAGTGACGGGATCGTACACCTCGGCGGGGAGCTTCGATGATCCTCCCACCACGAGGAGCTTGCCGTCGGAGAGCAGTGTGGCGGCGTGAGCGGCGCGGGTCTGTATTAGAGGTCTTGTGGGAGCCCAAACTCCGATGACGTGATCGTAGACCTCGGAGGAGCCACTGGTGACCCCGCCCACCACGAGGACCTGACCGTTGTGGAGCAACGCGGCAGCGTGGCGGACGCGGCGTTCTTCCAGAGTACCCGTGGGGGACCAGACTCCAGTGGCCGGATCATAGATCTCAGTAGTGGCGGTACTCCAGGCGCCGCCCACGACGAGGACCCTGCCGTCCGTAAGCAATGTGGCGGTGTGACTCGCACGGCGCTGTACCGGAGAACCTGTGAAGGACCAGACTCCGGTTGTCGGGTCATAGACCTCGGCGGTGGGTTCGCTTCGGTTGTTGCCCACGACAAGGACCTTCCCATCGGGTAGCAGGGTTGCGGTGTGGTAGTCGTGAGGCTGTTTCGGAGAGCTGGTCAGGGTCCAGGTTCTGGTGGATGGGTCGTACAACTCGGCGGTGGAGCTTTCTTGGTAGCCGCCCACGACGAGGACCTTGCCGTCCGTGAGCAATGTGGCCGTGTGATACGAACGGCGATGTACCGGAGAACCTGCGGGAGACCAGACTCCGGTCTCTGGGTCGTACAGCTCGGCGGTGGCAGCGACGTTGCTCGGTAAGCCTCCTACGACGAGGACTTTTCCGTCGGGGAGCAGCGTGGCGGTGTGTCCGTAGCGCCCCTGCGAGAGAGGACCTGTGAAGGTCCAGACGTTGGCGGCCGGATCATACACCTCGACGGTGTTCCGGGGCTGGCTAGGAGGTTGTGTGTAGAGGCCGTTGTGACCGCCCACGACGAGGACCTTGCCGCTGGGCATCAGGGTTACGGTGGGGGCGGTGCGCCCCTGTGCCATGGGCGTGGCGAGAGCCCAAGAGCCGGTAGAGGGATCGTAGATCTCGGTGGTGTCTGAAGCATGGCTGTCCCCCAAGAGGAGGACTTTGCCATCTGGCAGAGGAATAATGGCGTGATCGAGGCGGGGCTTCGACGGTGAGCCTGTCAGCTTCCATCCTGGAACGAAGTTAGCGGTGCTTGGGGCATCCAAGCCTTGACGGTCACTGAGTTCTTGCGCCTGCTCACCCTCGGTACCCAGAGAGTCGATGGGCTGAGAACACGCCAGCAGGAAGCATAGGAGTAGCGGAAGGTGCCGCGATGCAGAGGGCAACATGACGTCGGTGGCAGGATGGGTGGGGAGGGAGCAGTATGCCGGACACCTGTCACGTGTCTGAATAGGGCACTCCCTGGCACGTGGTGGCCTGCCTGCCGCCCGGTCTGTCGTGTAAGCGGCTCTCCTGCCTCCAAGGTGGGCTCCTACTCTCGGCGGTGTAGGCAACGGCCCCTGCGAGCACAGGTGTGAACCAGCCGAGTGCATCGGCAAGCCCGAAGGGCAGCAGGATGCAGAAGAGAAGCACCCTGTAAGCGAAGGGGAGGGGGGAACCGGTTAATTAACCCTCATCAATGCGGGCGAGGGCGCCCCCCTCTACTCTCGAGGCCACAACGTCGCTGAACGTTCTGGAGCCCTCGAGATGAACACCACCCGCCTTCACTCCCGCTCCCTGGGAATTCTCTTTCTCCTTCCGTTTTTCGCCTACGGCATCGGCACCGCGCTCGTCACCTCCGTCCTGACGGAGCCGGAGCACCTGGCCGTGGTGGCCGGTCAGAGGACGTTGTTCGTCGGGGGCGCGCTGCTGCTCCTGTTGAACTCCATCACCGTCGTCGGGATTGGCGTGCTGTTCTTTCCAATACTCCGCGAGCGGAGCCTGAGCATCGCCGTCGCATACGTCTGCACGCGGGTCATGGAGGCGCTGATCCTCATCGTCGGAGTGGTGTTCCTTCTGTGCATCCTTCAGCTCGGAGAATCCGCGCAAGGGCAGACGACGCCGGAGCTGGTGACCCTGTCCAAACTTCTCTCGAAGGGGAACTTCTGGGCGTACCAGCTCGCGATGATCATCCTAGGGGCCGGCAGCGTGGTGTTCTGCCTGTCGCTGTACCGCTCCCGGCTTCTTCCATCGTTGCTCCCGCTGGTGGGCGCGGTGGGCTACGGGATGCTGGCTCTGGGGTCCGTGCTCGAGCTCTTCGGGCTGCCGTGGGGCATCTTCTTTTCCGGGCCCGGGGGCCTGTTCGAGCTGTTCCTCGGCGGCTGGCTCATCGCCAAGGGGTTCCGGACGGTCACGCCTTCCGTCGCGACGTAGCCGGCTTGCCGCGCGTGGCGATACGCTTTCGGATCCGGCTCAGTGACTCGGGCTTCACGCCGATGTAGCTGGCCAGCTGGTACTGGGGAATCCGCTGGAGGATGTCCGGCCGCGTCTTCGAGAGCTTGAGGTAGCGTTGCTCCGGGGTATCGGTGAGATGGGAAGCGAACCACTCCTGCTGTTCCGCCAGGACCTTCTGCATCACCATTCGGGAGATGCTCTCGAAGCGAGGGAAGCGTCGATACAGGTCTCCCTCGCGTTGCCCGGTGCCCACCACCAGCGTGGTGTCTTCCGCGCAGACCAGGAAGTGATCCGCGGGGGTCTGGTTCATCATGCTTTGAATCGAGAGGACCCATTCGTCCTCGGTGAAGAACCCGTTGCTCCGCTCTTCACCGTCGACGACGTAGTACTGGCGGACGCAGCCCTGGAGGACGAAGTAGGCCTCGGTGCAGACCTGGCCCGCCATGAGCAAGTGCGTGCCTTTCGGACAGGTCTTCACCACCATGCTGTCCAGGATGGCCTGGGCTTCCTCGTCCGACAGAGGAGAGATGCGGTGGAAGTAGTCGACGAGCTTGCGTTTCATGAGAGCACTGCGCGACCGGCGGGAACCCCGTGAAAGCGAGCATGACCGCCAAGGCAATCGGGTAGAAGACTGTACCCGAGGAGACTCGCATGCCGAAAACGATGACGCTGTCCCAGGTGATGAAGCAGCTCGAGGCTCATGGTGACGAGAAGGTGCGCCAGCGCTACGTGCGCGATGGCGCGGGGGACAACGTTTTCGGCGTGCTGCTCGGCAAGATCCGTGGCCTCGCGGAGGCGCTCGGGACGAACCACGGGCTCGGCCTGGAGCTGTGGGCGACGGGCAACCACGAGGCGCGCATCCTCGCGTGCATGCTGCTCGATCCTGAGGCGCTCACCGAGAAGGAGGCGCGCGCGCTCCTCGAGCCGCTCTCGAACCCGACCCTGGTCGACGAACTCGTCGGACGCGTGCTCGTGCATGCGCCCATCGCCGAGGCGCTGCAAGTGCGGTGGATGGACGGCAGCAAGGAGCTCCCCCGCCGCGCCGGGTGGAAGCTCCTCGCTGGGCGCATCGCGCGCGGGCTCGCGAAGGACCTCGACGTCCGCGCGACGCTCGCGCGCATCGAGCGTGAGTTGCCGCCCGCACCGTACCGGGTGAAGGAGGGCATCAACTTCTGCCTCGTCTGGATCGGCCTCCACCTGCCCGAGTACACCGGGGAGGCCATCGCCATCGGCGAGCGCCTCGGCCGGTGGGACCCCCGACCGATCCCGAAGGGCTGCACGTCGAGCTACGCACCGGAGTGGATCGCGGCGTCGCTCGCGCTGCGTCGAGGCGAGAAGACCGAGGCACGAAAGGCGATGGAGGCGACCGCAAAGACGAAGGCCGCTCCGGTCAGGAAGAAGAGCACCGGGAAGAGGCCCGCTGCCCGGAAGGGGGCGCGCTGACATCACGCGCCAGGCGCCAATGGCGCCCAGCAGGATGGTTCGGCTCATGGTGTCTCTCGAGAGTCGCATCGTGACAACGCCGCCATCCTGTCCTGTGCGAGTCCGCACACTGTCCACGAGAGTTCAGAATGCCAGGCGGCCAGTTCGGTCTCCAACGGACCGGAGTGTCGGGTTTTCTGCGCTTCCTCCCGCGGCCCGGGGCATGCCAGTCGGGGGCAGGGAATGCCGTTGTTCATCCTTCATTTCGGGGTAAAGGCAGCCTGTCTCTGCGCCTGACTGGTGCTGTTTCCTTGTGGAGAGCGTATCTCGTGACATCGAAGGCTCAGCAGCAGGAACCCTACGCCGACATCTTCGTCGGCGACGGCGAGATGGCCAGACTGATGCGAGCCCACGACTGGGCCTCCACTTCCTTGGGCTCACCGGAGAACTGGCCGAACGCGCTGAAGGTGGCCCTTCGGCTGCTGCTCACCTCGCGGTTCGAGATGTGGCTGGGATGGGGTCCCGACATCCACTTCTTCTACAACGACGCCTACCGGCCCACGCTGGGAGTCAAGCACCCGAAGTCACTCGGGATGCCGACCCGCATCCTGTGGGCCGAGATCTGGGACGACGTCAAAGACCGCCTGCGGACTGTCTACGAGCGGGGAGAGTCGACCTGGGACCGGGCCCTGCTGCTCGTCCTGCACCGCAACGGCTATCCCGAGGAGACCTACCACACCTTCTCCTATAGCCCGCTGATCGGCGACAGCGGCAAGGTGGAAGGGGTGTTTTGCGCCGTCTCGGAAGAGACGGACCGGGTGATCAGCGAGCGCCGTCTGGCATCACTCCGCGAGCTGGCGTCCCGGCTCGCTCCGGCCTCGCTCCGGTCCGAGGTGATCGACGCCGTTCGGGAGGGGCTCGGCGGCAATCTGCACGATCTCCCCTTCAGTCTGACCTATCTGTTCGACGAGGAGGGCCGGGGGCATCTGGCCTGTGCGACTGGGATTGAGCCCGGCCACGGCTGCGCGCCTGAGACCCTGGCCCCAAGCGGTGACATCTGGGACCTGAGCTCCGTCTGGGCCGGCGAGGCAAACGTGACGGTGGACCTCTACAGCCGCGAGGCCCTGCCGACGGGTGCCTGGGACAAGCCGCCAACTACCGCCGCGGTGGTTCCGCTGATCGGCCAGGGGGGCGAGCGCCCGCGAGGAGCGATGATCATCGGGCTAAACCCCTACCGCCCGGCGGACTCGAGCTATGTGCCGTTCCTGAATCTCTTGGTGGGGCAAGTGGCGTCCAGCCTGGCCAGCGCCGAGGCACACGAAGCCGCGCGCCAGCGGGCTGCGGTGCTGACAGAGGCCGTGAAGATACGCCAGCAGGCGGCCGAGGTCCTGCGCCAGGCCAATGAGCAGCTGACCTCCGAAGTCGAGCTGCGCACCCAGGAGCGCGACCGCTTCCGCACGCTGTTCCATCAGGCTCCCAGCTTCATGTGCATCCTGTCCGGCCCGGACCACGTGTTCGAGCTGGTCAACAGCGCCTACCTGCAGCTGGTCGGCCACCGCGACCTGATCGGCCTTCCGGTGCGCAAGGCCCTGCCGGAGATCGAGGGCCAGGGCTTTTTCGAGCTGCTGGACGGGGTCTATGCCAAGGGCAAACCCTTCGTGGGCCGCAACATGCCGGTGATGCTCCAGCGCACGCGCGGCGATGCACTGGAGGAGCGTTTCGTCCACCTCGTCTATCAGCCGATCCTGGCGCCGGACGGCAAAGTGTCCGGCATCTTCGTCGACGGCTACGACGTCACGCACCAGAAGCGCGCCGAAGAGCAACTGCAGCGCCTGAACGAGACGCTCGAGCAGCGGGTCGCGGCGCGCACGGACGAGCTGGCGGAAGCGCTCGACCACCTGCAGCGGGAGACAGCGGAACGGCGGCAGATGGAGGCGGCTCTGCGTCAGGCCCAGAAGATCGAGGCCCTCGGCAAACTCACAGGGGGCGTCGCCCACGACTTCAACAACCTCCTGCAGGTGATCAGCGGAAACCTGCAACTGCTGGCGAAGGACATCGCCGGCAACGCCCGGGCCGAGACCCGCGTACAAAACGCCATGGCCGGGGTGGCGCGAGGCTCGAAGCTGGCCTCGCAGCTCCTGGCCTTCGGCCGTCGTCAGCCGCTGGAGCCCAAGGCGGTGAACCTGGGCCGCCTGCTGAAGAACATGGACGATCTGCTGCGGCGAGCGCTGGGCGAGGACATCGAGATCGAGACCGTGGTCTCGGGCGGGCTGTGGAACACCCTGGTCGACCCGAATCAGATCGAGAATGCCATCCTCAACCTGGCGATCAACGCTCGGGACGCCATGCAGTCCGGCGGCCGGCTGACGATCGAAGCGGGCAACGCCCTGCTGGACGACGAGTACGCGGGCCAGCACGAGGAGGTGAAGCCCGGTCAATACGTGATGATCGCCGTCACCGACACCGGCACGGGGATTCCTCCGGACATCCTGGAGCGCGTGTTCGAACCCTTCTTCAGCACCAAGCCGGAAGGAAAGGGGACCGGTCTGGGACTCTCGATGGTGCATGGACTGGTCAAGCAGTCCGGCGGCCATATCAAGATCTACAGCGAGGTCGGCGAGGGCACGACCATCAGGTTGTACCTGCCGCGCGTCGCCCAGGGCGAGGACGTCCTCACCGACATCAGCAAGACGCCGGTGCGCGGCGGGACCGAGACCATCCTGGTGGTCGAGGACGACGACGACGTGCGGGAGACCGCGGTCAGCCTCCTCTCCGAGCTCGGCTACCGGGTGCTCAAGGCCCGCGATGCGGCCAGTGCCCTGAGCGTCATCGAGAGCGGAATCCCGATCGACCTCCTGTTCACGGACGTGGTGATGCCCGGCCCGCTGCGGAGCCCGGAACTCGCCCGCAAGGCCAAGGAGCGCCTCCCGCATGTCGGGGTGCTGTTCACCTCGGGCTATACCGAGAACGCCATCGTCCACCATGGGCGGCTGGACGCGGGCGTGGAGCTGCTCTCCAAGCCCTACACGCGCGAAGCCCTGGCCCGGAAGGTGCGGCACGTGCTGGGCAACGAGGCGCAGCATCGGCTGGTGAAGCAGCAGCGGACCGAGGCGTCCGCCCCACCCCCGGCGGCGGAGGACGTGCCACGTCGCCTCAGGATCATGCTGGTTGAGGACGACGAACTCATTCGTTCAAGCACGGCCGAGTACCTGATGGACCAGGGGCACGTGGTGGTGGAGGCCCAGGACGCCGAGAGCGCGCTCGCCGCGCTTTCCACCTGCCAGGCGGATGTCCTCATGACCGACGTGGGGCTGCCGGGGCGATCAGGCACAGAGCTGGCGCGTGAGGCGGTCGCCCGCTGGCCACACTTGAGGGTGATCTTCGCCAGTGGCGACGACGCGGCATCGGCGGAATCGGGCCTGGCGGACGCCGTGGTGCTGCTGAAGCCCTACACGCCCAAGGACCTGGCAGCGGCCTTGGTCATGAAGACGGTCCAGCGGACGCGCAAGCGCTAGCCTCTGAGGCGATCTCCCGGCCCAGCCGCAGCCGATAGCTTTGCTCCTGTGCGTCCTCTTGGGACGCGCCCGTGTTCAAGGTGGACGCGCTCCAGGCTTGGCGGCACTTTCTCCTGCGGGTGTACCCCTCTGAGACAGGCCCGCGCCCGGGTTGGCTCCCCCCTTGCACAAGGGGGCGCGTCCAACCCGTTCTCAAAGAGCTCATTCCCCATGTCGCTCAAGAAGTTGAAGGCTGTACCCGGCACCACGTGGATGGCCATGGCCGGCCTCCTGCTCACCGCCTGTAACCCCGAGGCAGGACAGCCGGAGACGCGTCCGGCCTGGAGTGACCCCGAGAGCGCCTGGGTCTCTGCCGACGCGCCCGTGCGCGAGGGCTATATCTGGAACGGAGCCCGGGAGCGGTTCGAGGCGGTGCGCTACGCCGACGTGGATGGGATGGCCGTGCTGGAGGGCGACATCTTGCTGGGGAGTGTGGAGCAGGTGGAGGCACTCACCCGCGAGGTCCAGGCCCAGGGAGGGCCCCAGTCCCAAGGAGTGCGGGCGCAAGGCGTGGCCATCAGCGGCGCGTTCTACAGGTGGCCTGATGCGGTGGTGCCGTACACCATCAACCCGAACCTCCCCAGCCAGAACCGGGTGACGGACGCCATCGCCCACTGGCAGTCGAAGACGCAACTGCGCTTCGTACTGCGAACGGCGAGCAATGCGGCGATCTACCCGAACTACGTCACCTTCCAGCCCGGCGACGGGTGCAACTCGTGGGTGGGAATGCAAGGCGGCCAGCAGGCCATCAACCTGGCGGCCAATTGCTCCACGGGCAGCACCATCCATGAAATCGGCCACGCCATCGGTCTGTGGCACGAGCAGAGCCGCGAGGACCGCGACGCCCACGTGCGCATCCGGTGGGAGAACATCCAGGCCGGCTACGCGCACAACTTCGACAAGCAGGTCAGCAATGGCGAGGATGTGTTCGGCTACGACTTCGACTCCATCATGCACTACGGGGCCTACGCGTTCTCCGCCAATGGGCAGCCCACCCTCGAGACGCTGGGGGGCCAGTCCATCGGCCAGCGCAACGGGTTGAGCAACACGGACGTGAACGCCTCCATCAAGCTGTACTCGCGGCAGATTCTGGTCAACGAGGCCATTCCGCACTTCCAGAGTTGGGCTGCGGAGACCCGCGCGGTGGTGACAGGCGACTTCAATGGAGATGGGCGGACGGACATCGCGGCGGTGGGCGCTGGCGGCTGGTCGAACTTGCCCGTAGCGCTCTCCAACGGCAATGGCTCCTTCCGCCTGGTGAACGAGGGCATCCCTTACTTCCAGAGCTGGGCTGCGGAGACCCGTACGGTGGTGACGGGCGACTTCAATGGGGATGGGCGGACAGACATCGCGGCGGTAGGCGCTGGCGGCTGGTCGGGCTTGCCCGTAGCACTCTCCAACGGCAATGGCTCCTTCCGTCTGGTGAATGAGGGCATCCCGTACTTCCAGAGCTGGGCTGCGGAGACCCGTACGGTGGTGACAGGCGACTTCAATGGGGATGGGTGGACGGACATCGCGGCGGTGGGCGCTGGCGGCTGGTCGGGCTTGCCCGTAGCGCTCTCCAACGGCAATGGCTCCTTCCGCCTGGTGAACGAGGGCATCCCTTACTTCCAGAGCTGGGCTGCGGAGACCCGTACGGTGGTGACAGGCGACTTCAATGGAGATGGGCGGACGGACATCGCGGCGGTGGGCGCTGGCGGCTGGTCGGGCTTGCCCGTAGCACTCTCCAACGGCAATGGCTCCTTCCGCCTGGTGAATGAGGGCATCCCTTACTTCCAGAGCTGGGCTGCGGAGACCCGTACAGTGGTGACGGGCGACTTCAATGGGGATGGGCGGACGGACCTCGCAGCGGTGGGCGCCAACGGCTGGTCGGGCTTGCCCGTAGCGCTCTCCAACGGCAATGGCTCCTTCCAGTTGGTCAACGAGGGCATTCCTCACTTCCAAACCCAGGCCGCTGCGACGCGTACGGTGGTGACAGGCGACTTCAATGGAGATGGGCGGACGGACATCGCGGCCGTGGGTGCTGACGGCTGGGGAGCCTTGCCCATGGCGATCTCCAACGGCAATGGTTCCTTCCGCTCGCCCAATGAGTACATCCCGTACTTCCAGAGCTGGGCCTCGGCGACACGTACAGTGGTAACAGGCGACTTCAATGGAGATGGGCGGACGGACCTCGCGGCGGTGGGCGCTGGTGGATGGGCGGCCGTGCCCGTAGCGCTCATCTACTGAATCAGCGAGGAGACCGGTCAGCCCTCGTGGCGCCTGCTTTCCTCCCCACCTCGATGCGAAATTCCCGCAACTCGCGGCCGCCTCCCGGGTTCGAGGAACCGAACCCTGGAGGAACGCATCCATGAAGTGGACTGGAATGAAGCGCACTGGGCAGTGGAGTCTCATCTCGGCGGCCGGACTGCTCGCGCTGGGCTTTGGCGGTTGTGGGCCCTCGGAGGAGGGCCTCGAGCCCCTCGCCGCCGTGTCTCCGAACACCTCAAGCGCGGCTCTGACGGTGTATCAGCAGGCCGCGGTGGACACGGCCAACACCTCCCAGCACTGCGATACGCTGGGCAACTTCCACTGGGAGTTGGGCGACGGGGCCACGGTGCATTTCAGCCTGTCCCGAGGCACCGGTGTGGGCGCATTCACGGAGATGCCGCTCGCCTCCGCGAGCAAGTGGCTCTATGCGAGCGCCTACCTGCAGTCCAAGGGCTACGCCAACCTCACCCCGAACGAGAAGAGGCGGCTCAACTTCACCAGCGGCTACCTCGAAGGCATTGACGCGACGTGTGGAGACCCGGGGACGACCGTCTCGGCGTGCTACGGCCCGAGTTACAAGAACGTCTCCTACAATGCCTCCCAGGAGGGCAAGTACTACTACGACGGCGGGCACATGCAGAAGCTGGCCGCGGACGACATCGGCATCCGGTCGGGTACGGGCTTCGCCAGTGTCATGGACTGGGTCAACAAGTGGTTGAGCACCAGCCTGCCCGAGTCCGACAACGCCGTGAGCGTGGCCGGAGGATTTCACGGCAGCGCGGCGCACTACCGCCTCTTCCTCCAGAAGCTGCTCAACAACCAATACGCCATGTCCTCCCAGTTGGTGTCGGACGCGGTGCCGGCCTACGCGGGCGGTCCTGGCGTGGCGTTCACGCCCTGGTCTTCGAGCCAGAGGGCTTTCTACGGGCTCGGGCACTGGTTGGAGCGAGAGTGGCTCAATGGCGCCTGGACGCTGACGGGCCACTCCTCGCCGGGAAAGTTCGGGTTCTACCCGTGGGTGGACGCTGGCAAGACGCAGTACATGATTCTGGCCCGCTCCCGGGTGCTCCTCGCCAACAACGAGGGAGAGAAGTCGCGCCTGTGCGCGCACGCCATCCGCCGGGCCTACCTGACGGGCGTGCCGGAGCCATAGCAGGGCCTTTCGGCGGGGCCAAACTGTGTATGCTGGGGTCATTGCTGGTGGCGGACCTCGCAGCCCAACGTGAACCCC
Source organism: Hyalangium ruber (assembly GCF_034259325.1). NCBI lineage: Bacteria > Pseudomonadati > Myxococcota > Myxococcia > Myxococcales > Archangiaceae > Hyalangium > Hyalangium rubrum. The sequence goes on from NZ_JAXIVS010000008.1 coordinate 417,233, forward strand.
ATTCGTATCCCTGAGACAACGACGAGAGGCGTGGCATGGGAATGAAGCTCGACATCAATGGCGCGGTCCGCGAGGTGGAAGCCAGCGGCGACATGCCGCTGCTATGGGTCCTGCGTGACCTTCTCCAACTGAGCGGGACGAAGTACGGCTGCGGAATGGCGCAGTGTGGGGCGTGTACGGTGCATCTCGACGGCAAGCCTGTTCGCTCCTGCATCACACCCGTCTCGAGCGTCGGTGCGCGCAAGGTCACGACGATCGAGGGGCTGTCACCGGATGGCTCGCACCCCGTGCAGCGTGCATGGGCCGAGGCGGATGTCGTGCAGTGTGGATACTGCCAGTCCGGTCAGATCATGACGGCCGTGGCGCTGCTCGAGAAGAAGGCCGAGCCGACGGACTCCGACATCGACGCCGCGCTGTCGGGCAACATCTGCCGCTGCGGGACGTACGAGCGCGTGCGCGAAGCGGTCCGGCTCGCCGTGCGGTTGAAGCGAGGTGCCAAGTGACAGTCTCGCGACGAGGATTTCTCACCGGTGCGGCGGCGAGTACGGCGGGGCTGGTGATCAGCTTCTATGTACCAAAGCTCGTGCATGCCGCGCCCAAGGCCGCGCAGCCGCTGCCGTCCCCGAACGCGTTCCTGCGAATCGGCAGTGATGACTCGGTCACCGTACTGCTCGCGCACTCCGAGATGGGCCAGGGAATCTGGACTGGCCTGGCGATGCTGATCGCGGAAGAGCTCGACTGTGACTGGTCGAAGGTGCGCTGCGAGCACGCACCCGCCGCGCCGGTTTACGGCCACCCCGCCATGGGCATCCAGATGACGGGCGGGTCAACGACCACGCACGGCGAGTTCGACCGGTACCGCAACGTTGGCGCGACGGCGAAGGCGCTGCTCCTGCGCGCAGCCGCAGCGAGCTGGAAGACCACGCCAGGGAAGCTCACCGCGGCCAATGGCGTGATCTCCTTCGGTGGCAAGACGCTGAAGTACGGCGAGGTCGCCGAGGCGGCGATGAAGCTGTCGCCTCCGAAGACGGTGAAGCTCAAGGAGCCGAAGGACTGGAAGCTGATCGGCACCCGGGTACGCCGGCTCGACACGCCCGAGAAGATCAACGGCAAGGCACAGTTCGGGATGGACGTCTCGTTCCCCGGCCTGCGGACCGCGGTCGTGCTGCGGCCGCCGGCGTTCGGCGCGAAGCTCGTGAAGTTCGACAGTGCCGATGCGCTGAAGGTCCCAGGTGTCGAGAAGGTCGTACAGACCGCGAACGGTGTCGCGGTGGTCGCCAGCCACTTCTGGGCGGCGAAGCTCGGTCGCGATGCCGTCCGCGCGGAGTGGTCGACCCCCGAGGACGGTGGTGCCAGCTCCGAGAAGATCCTCGCCGAGTACCGCAAGCTCTCACTTGGCGAGGGCGCGACCGTGGCCGACACCGGCAAAGTGAAGGAAACGATCAACCTCGCCGCCAGCAAGCTCGAGGCGTCGTACGAGGTGCCGTACCTCGCGCACGCCATGATGGAGCCGCTCAACTGCACCGTGAAGATCGACGGTGATCGCTGCGAGATCTGGACGGGTACCCAGTTCCAGACCGTCGATCAGGCCACCGCGGCGCACATCCTGGGCACGACGCCCGACAAGGTCACGATCCACACCACCTTCCTTGGCGGAGGCTTCGGCCGCCGCGCCAACCCGGCGTCGGACTTCGTGTCCGAGGCCGTGATCGTCGCGAAGGCGGCCGGTGTGCCAGTCAAGGTCATCTGGACGCGCGAGGACGACATGCGCGGCGGGTACTACCGCCCCGCGTATGTCCACCGCGTCAGCGTCGGCATCGACAAGGCGGGCATGCCAGCGGCGTGGCATCACGTCATCGTCGGGCAGTCGATCCTCGCTGGCACTCCGTTCGAGAAGTTCATGGTCCAGAACGGCATCGACGCGACGTCGGTCGAAGGCATCGCCGACTCGCCTTATCTCGAGACCACGAAGTCAAAGCACGTCTCGCTGCACTCCCCGAAGACGCCGATCACCGTGCTGTGGTGGCGCTCCGTGGGGCACACCCACACCGCGTTCGCGATGGAGAGCATGATCGACGAGCTGGCACACGCCGCCGGCAAGGATCCGCTCGCGTATCGCCTGGAGCTTCTGAAGGAGAAGCCTCGGTTCGCGCGCGCACTCGAGACGGCCGCGGCCAAGGCGGGCTGGGGAACGCCCGCCCCAGCGGGCCGGGCGCGTGGCCTCGCGGTGCATGAGTCGTTTGGCTCGATCATCGCCGAGGTCGCGGAGGTCTCGGTCGAGGGTGGACGCATCAAGGTCCATTCGGTGACGGCGGCGGTCGACTGCGGAACCGCGGTCAACCCGCTGGGGATCGAGGCTCAGGTCCAGGGCTCGATCGCGTTCGGGCTTACCGCGGCGCTCCACGGCAAGCTGACCATCGAGGGCGGCAAGGTCGTCGAGAGCAACTTCCACGACTATCCCGCGCTTCGCATGTTCGAGATGCCGAAGATCAGTGTTCACGTGATCGCCAGTGACGCGAAGATGGGTGGCATTGGCGAGCCAGCGACCGCGCCCATCGCGCCCGCCGTCGCGAACGCGGTGTTCGCGCTTACCAAGCAACGGCTGCGCACGCTGCCGCTGCGCCTCGCATAGGACTTCCGATGATGCGTACCTTCGTGACGCTCGTGCTCGTGCTCGCCGGATGCGGCGGCAAATCAGTGCCGACGCCCTCCGTGGGCGAGAAGCCGGACCAGGCCACCGGTGTGGCTGCATTCGCGACCGTGCGCGCGGTGCTCCAGCACCCGCGCTGCCAGAACTGCCATCCCGCGGGCGATGCGCCGCTGCAGGGCGACGAGGGCCGCGTACACGCGATGCGCGTGCTGCGCGGGCCCACGGGGCACGGCATGGCGGGTGCCGAATGCACGACGTGCCACGGCCCGGCGAATCCTCCGAGCAACTATGGCCTCCATGTCCCGCCTGGCTCGATCAAGGGCTGGCACATGCCGAAGCCCGAGGAGAAGCTCGTGTTCGTCGGCCTCGAGCCGCGTGCATTGTGTGAACAGGTCAAGGACCCGGCGCGCAACGGTGGCCTGGATATGGCCGCGCTCCGCATTCACCTCGAGGACCCGCTCGTGAAATGGGGGTGGGACCCGGGCTTTGGCCGCGCGCCGGTGTCCACGCCGTACGCGACGTTCATCGCCGCGTGGGAGACCTGGGCTGCCGCTGGCGCCCCGTGCCCCAACTGATCGGGCACGAAGGCGCCGTAAGGGAAAAGACAAAGGGCTCCCGGTTCCACCTGGGAGCCCTTCGTCATCCTGAGAGGAGGGAGCGGATTAGCGGCTCCGGCAGGCCAGCTCCGCGGTGAAGCTCAGCGTGTGGCCGTTGCCCGAGACGGTGAAGGTGTAGGTGCCCGCGCCGCCGTTGGCCTCCGCATCCCAGTTATACTGGTAGATGCAGCTCTCACCGGCGTGGTTCATGGCCGCCGAGTAGGAGAAGCCCTCCGGGCCGGAGATGGTGAGCGAGGGGCTCTCGCCGAAGTCGCCGCGCACGTGGACCGGGATGTGCGGCGGGCCGCGGCCGGTGCACAGGCTGGGGTTGCCCACCAGGTTGCCGAACGGCTCCATGCCCTCGCAGACGTTGTCCGGGGCGCAGTCGACCACGACGGTGATGGGCGCCGCGCACGTCTCCTTGGGCTCGCGGCCCTGCGAGCCGCTCTGTGTGAAGCACACCTGCACGGTGTGCTCCCCGTTGGGCAGGCTCACCGACAGCGCGTAGCCCGCCGTCTTGATGCGGCCGTCATGCAAGAAGTCCTGGGGCTGGATGAGCCCCATCTGCACCCGGTCCCCGCCGTCGATGGAGGCGGTGATGATGACCGAGTCCACCGAGCCGGTGGTGGTCACCGTGCCGGCGATGTCCACCTGCGCGGCCTCCTCGCTGGTGCAGGTGTTGGCCGTCACCTCGGCGGTGGCCGAGAGGCTGGTGCCGTTATCGGTGCCCCGGGCCGCCGTGGCGCTGCCCGCCTTGACCGCAGCCTGCTGCTGGCCCAGCTCCAGGCCCTGCTCCTCCTCGGCCACGCCACAGGCGGCGAAGAAGGTAAGTGCAAAGCACACAGACAGGATCTTCCGACTCAGGTTCATGGGGTGTGGCTCCAGGAGAGAAGGCTTGAGGGGTGTTTCGCGAGAAAGACCCGACTCCCCTGTTTTCGGCCACAGCCTATTTTTACGGTTTTATAGGAAACGCTTCGACCGGGACATGGGACAGGGCCAGCGGATTGCCGTGCTGGGTGGGGAAAGGGGGGCGCTGGCCATCACCGAAGGTAGTCACATCAAGCAACGCGGTCGCGACGACGGCGGCGGCGCAGCACCCAGATGCCGCAGACGGCCATCCACACGCTGATAGCCTGGGCGGGGCCCGATTCGCAGTTGCAGCCTGCGGGAGCGCCCGCGTCGACTTCGTCTTCGTCTTCTCCCGGTCCCTCACCTTCGCCTCCGCCTCCGCCCTCAGCGGGCGGTGGTGGTGGTGGTGGTGGTGGTGGCGGCGGTGGTGGTGGCAGCGGCGGTGTTCCGCTCGCCACGGGCAAGGTGACTACGCTTGGGTGCGCCGGGTCCGTGTAGATGGAGAGCGTCGTCGTCACGGGTGTCGGCGACGAGGACAGCGGCTCGGCGACGTTTGGATTCACCTCATAGTGCGGCGAGTTCGTCCCGCTGATCGCCACGCGGAGGCTGTGGCCAGCCTTCACCCGCACGGCAACCGGACCCAGGTCGAGCTCGAACGGGACAGGTACTCCCGGCGTGAGCGGCGTAATCACAGACGGATCTGCGACGAAGCGCCCACGGCGCACGCCGTCGGTGAGCAGGATCGACTTGCCACTCGGCGCGACCTGCGTCAGTCGCACGACGACGTCGACATCCGCAGTGGCGCTTGCAGCGTAGATCCGGGCCTTGGGGTTGCCGATGATCTCGTAGTCAGAAGTTCCCGGCGCAGTGGTGATCGTCAGCACATCGCCGCGCGCATCGATCGCCGACTGATCGCGAGGACCATCCGCCACGGAGAGGTTCGACCCGCCCACGGTCGGCACCGGGTTCGAAGGATCGACGGTCAACGTCGTGACGGCTTGCGCAGCGGTGAGATACCAGGGCGTCAGGACACTCCCCGGAGGCGGCCATAGCGTGCCCTGTCGCCACTCTCCGGTCGCGGCCACACCGTCATCGCTGATCTGCGTGACGAAGTAGCGCAGCGACGGCCACGTGGGCGTTCCCTTCCCTTTGAGGCAATGGTTGAAGAACGCGAGGTTGTCGTCCGTCGGCGCGGCCACGTTTGCGTAGGCGAGCTCACCGACCGGAGTCTGCGCGTCGCCGTGCGTCCAGGGGCCGAGCACCAGTGTGTGACCGGAGCCCGGCGCCGAGTCCGTCACGTAGTGCGAGAATGCCGCTGTTTGCTGCAGCGCGAAGACGTCGAAGAACCCTGACGTCATGTACACGCGAGCGCGAATTCGGCTGCGCTCGGTCGCATCGACGATCACCGGGTCCCAGTAGCTGCTCTTGGCTTCGTGGGCGCGCCAGGCGGCGAGTGTCGTCGGCGTCGGAAAGCCGTTGAGCCAAGACGTCGTCAACTCGGCTCGCCAGGCGCCTCCTGGCATGAGCGATTCATACAGGTTGTCGGAGGCATTCTGTACGTGGGCACAGCGCAGCGAATCCGGCGCATCTGGGAGCGCCAGGAGCTGCACGATGCCCTCGGCGGAGGCGCCGAAGGAGCCGATGTTGCCGTCGCACCAGGCTTGTTGCTCGATCCAGCGCATCGTCGCCGGACCATCCACGGCATCGGTAAAGAAGGGCAGGAACGTCCCCTCGGATCCTCCCCGCCCGCGCACGTCCTGGGAGACGACGATGTAGCCGTTCAGATCCGCCAGGTTCCACACGAGGAGCGATTGGGGGAACGGAAACCCGCGGCCGTAGGGCGTGCGACGAAGGATGACCGGGCGCGGCCCAGGAAATTGCGCCGGATCCGGCCTCCAAATATCCGTCATCAGCCTCGTGCCATCTGGCATCGGGACCATCACCTCGGTCTTCGTTGCCGCGAGCGCGGTCTGCGCGCACATGACGAAGATGAGGACAAGAAGGGGGGTGCGCATCATCGCTGGCCGGCCATCTGCTTGTTGAAGACGGACATGTGCCCCTCCTGGGGTTGCCACGAACTTTGACCAACTTCCCGCGGAGTGTACACGCGTCCGGGCTCCGCTCTGGGTGGGCTCGTCTGGCTCCGGATGCACTCGGCCCGTGAATCGCGCCCGATGGGGCTACTTCCTCACGTAGACCTCGCTCTCCACGTTCGGCGAGAAGGACCACGTGGGCTCGGACTGAAGCAGCAGCACTTGCTGTCCGTCGGGGCCACGGGGGGCTCCGGTGATGAAGTACCTGTGCGCGTACTTCTCGCCGGTGAGCACCAGCAGGTCATGCTCTACCTTCCACCGGCCCTGGTCCTTGTCGGTGGCGAACTGGATGGCGCCCACTTGCCCAGAGCCGCCGGTGAACGCGTATGTGTAGGTGTGGTCGTCGTTGAAGGTGAAGTCGACGGCGCGTGCCACCGCGGTCATCGAGGTCGCTCCCGTGACGGTGTTGATCCACTGCGCGGTGTTGGTGTCGCCGAACACGAAGTGGCCGGTCACCTCGTCATCCGAGACGAGCGGCCCGCCCGTGGGGCTGCCCTGGACCGTGGCGAGCAGCTCCTCGACGAAGGCGTGCGTCTTCGGGAACGAGAAGCTGATGATCATCTGCGAGCCCATCGCCGTGGTGTCGCAGCCCTGCACGACGAGGAACGGCTCGAGGCGCTCATCGGCCTCGACGAGGTAGAGGCTCACCATCACCGGTTCGGGGTTTCCAGGTCGCAGCAGCCGCGCGCGGCCGAAGTACGCCCGGGCGCCGTTGGACACGAAGCGGCGCTGCACCAGCGGTGCGTGGACCTGCTCGTAGGCGCCGCTGAGCAGCTTTCGCCACTGCGCGGAGAGCTTCTCCTCGGCGCCCTCGAGCCCCGCAAGGGGGGGCAGCCGCCTCACTTCGACCCAGTACACCTCGGTGTCGTCACGCTGCTCGCGACGCCAGCGGTCCTCGCCCACCTTTTGGAACGACGAGGGGGGCGCGAAGGTGAAGCCCGCGCCCCCGCTCGTGCGCATTCCCGCCGCTGGGGTCGTCTCTTCGCCACCCACCAGTCCGAGCACCAGGGTGCCGAAGCAGCAGGTGAAGGTAAGACCGACGAGTGCCGCCGTTACTGCGAGGGTGATCTTCACGCCCTTCGTCATGGCCGGACCCTATGGCAAGGCTCTCGGCTCCCTCAACTCCTCATCGCGCGAGCGGTCCTACTCGCTGGACACCCGCAGGGCCCGGCTATTTGACGCGGACCAGGATGCACTCGGCCCGTGAATCGCTCCCGATTCAGATAGAGTCCCGCCGCCATGGCGCGTCTGTCTTCCGTCGATCCACCCCTCCGCCGCGATGTCCGCCTCCTGGGCCGGCTGCTCGGTGAAGTCCTCATCGAGCAGCAAGGGCAGGCTTTGTTTGATCTGGAGGAGCAGGTCCGGCACCTCTCCATCCAGCGCCGCCGAGGCCCCAAACCGGGGCGCCGCGCCACCGCGGGCGAGCTCGCCGCGCTGCTGCGAGACCTCCCCCTGGAGCAGGCCGAGCCGGTGCTGCGCGCCTTCTCCGTCTACTTCCAGCTCGTCAACCTCGCCGAGCAGCACCACCGCATCCGCCGCACCCGCGCCCATGCCAGCGATCCGGAGGCCTTGCCCCAGCGTGGCTCCCTGGAGGCCGCGTTCCAGAAGCTGAAGGAAGCGGGCGTCCCCGCCGAGCGTGTGCGCGAGGCCCTGCGCACCATGCACGTGACGCTGACGCTCACCGCGCACCCCACGCAGGCGGCGCGCCGCACGCTGCTGGAGAAGCTCTACCGCATTCAGCGCCTGCTCGAGGAGCGCGACCGCTGCTCGCTCACGCCCCAGGAGATGGCCGACAACCTGGAGTCCATGCGCGAGGAGATCACCGCCCTCTGGCAGTCGGACGAGCTGCGGCGCATGAAGCCCACCGTGGGCGACGAGGTGAAGAACGTCCTCTGGTACGTGGAGGAGGTGCTCGCCGAGCAGCTCGCGCGGCTCCCGGAGGTGATCGCCTGGGCCTTCGAGCATGCCTACGCGGAGCCGCTGGGTCCCATCGCCTCGCCCGCGCGGCTGCACTCGTGGGTGGGCGGGGACATGGACGGCAACCCGCTGGTGACGCCCGAGGTGTTGGCCGACACGCTGCGCGCTCACCGGGCTCGTGGCCTGCGCATGTTGCTGCGCGACATCGAGTCCCTCGGTGTCAACCTGTCCCAGTCGGACCGCCACGCGACCACTCCTGAGGAGCTTCAGGCCTCGTTGGAGAAGGATGGGGCGCGGCTGCCCGAGGTGGCGCGGCGGCAGGGGCCGCGCACGGCGGGTGAGCCGTGGCGTCGCAAGCTGCGCTTCATGGAGGCTCGGCTTCAGCTGGCGCTCCGGTACGTGGAGGGCCAGCGCGTTGGGCGCACGGAGCCGATGGCGCCCGAGGCCTACCGCTCTCCCGCGGAGCTGCTGCAGGATCTGGAGCTCATCGAGCGCACGCTCCTGCAGGTGAAGTCGGCGCGCGCGGGAGTCCGGAACGTGCGGCGGGTGCTGGAGCGGGTGCGCGTCATGGGCTTCCATCTGGCGGAGCTGGAGTTCCGCGTGCCGGCCGAGGACGCCATCAGCGCCGCGGCCTCGCTCAATGGCGGGCCCGCGCCCTCGGAAGGGGGCGAGCGGCTGCTCGCGGTGCTGGAGCGGGTGCGCGAGGCCCAGACCGAGTCAGGCGAGGAGGCGTGCCGTACCTTCATCCTCTCCATGGCCAGCACCGCGGACGATGTGCTGGCGGCCTTCCGGTGTGCGCGCCACGCGGGCCTCTGGGACGCGCAGCGCGGCTGCGCCACGGTGGACATCGTGCCGCTGTTCGAGCAGCTCGGCGCGCTGGATGACGGCCCGAAGGTGCTCGAGGCGCTCTTCGCAGACCCGGCCTACCGGCGTCACCTGCAAGCCCGAGGCGTGCAGGAGGTGATGGTGGGCTACAGCGACTCGGGCAAGGAGGTGGGGCTGCTGGCCGCGGCCGCCGCGCTCTACCGGGCCCAGGTGGCGCTCAACCAGGTGGCGAAGGCGGCGGGGGTTCCCCTGCGCCTCTTCCACGGCCGAGGCGAGTCCGTGGCGCGCGGAGGAGGGCCCGCCCAGCAGGCCATCCTCGCGCTGCCTCCGGGCAGCCTGGTGGGCGGTTACAAGGCCACGGAGCAGGGTGAGGCGCTGGACCACAAGTACGCGCGGCCCGAGCTGGCGCGGCGCACGCTGGAGCTGGTGCTCGGCGGCGTGCTGCTGCACACGATGGACGCCCAGCCCCGGCCCTCCGAGGCGGACGAGGCGGCCTTCCGCGACATCTTCAACACGCTGGCGGAGACGGGCCGGCGCGAGTACCGCTCCCTGGTCTGGGAGGATCCGCGCTTCGTCGAGTTCTTCCTGGCGGCCACCCCCGTGGAGGAGATCTCCGCGCTGCCCATCGGCTCGCGTCCCAGCAAGCGCAAGGCGGGAGGGCTCGAGTCGCTGCGCGCCATCCCCTGGGTGTTCGCGTGGACGCAGAACCGGGCCATCCTGCCGGGCTGGTACGGCGTGGGCTCGGCGCTGGAGGCCTTCGTGGACAAGCCGGATGGCCTGGGGCGGCTCAAGCGCATGTACCGGGAGTGGCCCTTCTTCCGGACGGTCATCGACAACGTGACGATGGTGCTGGCCAAGAGCGACATCGCCATCGCCTCGCGCTACGCGACGCTGGCACCCGAGTCCACCCGGCCGCTGTGGCGCCGCATCCGCGCCGAGTACAAGCGCACGCGCCGCCTGGTGAAGCGGATTACGGGCGAGGCGCGGCTGTTGGACCACAACCCCCAGCTCCAGCGCTCCATCGCCCTGCGGAACCCCTACGTGGACCCCATGTCCTTCCTCCAGGTGGAGCTGCTGCGGCGCAAGCGCGCCGGCCAGGAGGAGGTGGATCGTCCGCTGCTCCTCACGCTCAACGGCATCGCCGCGGGCATGCGCAACACGGGCTGAGCTCCATGACTGAGAAAGTCCCCTACATCCTCCGCTCCCACCGGCCGGGCGACATGGGCTGGGTCGTCCACCGCCACGGGGTGCTCTACGCCCAGGAGTACGGCTGGGACGAGCGCTTCGAGGCGCTGGTGGCCAGCGTGGTGGCGGAGTTCATCCAGAACCTGGATCCGAAGCGCGAGCGCTGCTGGCTGGCCGAGCGGGACGGAGAGGTGGTGGGCTCCGTGTTCCTCGTGAAGAAGACGGAGGAGGTGGCCAAGCTCCGTCTCCTGCTGGTGGAGTCCAAGGCGCGTGGGCTGGGGATCGGCGCCCGGCTGGTGGACGAGTGCCTGCGCTTCAGCCGGCAAGCTGGCTACAAGCGCATCACCCTGTGGACGAGCAGCGTGCTCACCGGCGCCCGCACCCTCTATGAGAGGGCGGGCTTCCAGCTCGTCCACTCCGAGCCGGATCCGCTCTTTGGTCCCGGGCAGCTCGCGGAGACATGGGAGCGGGAGCTGTAGCGGCCCGACGCTCCGACTCGGAATCAGAGCCCGTTGTCGCGCAGCACGCGCGTGGCCTCGGCGGCCATGACACGGTGGCCCTCGGCGCTGGGGTGGATGCCGTCCACCTCCAGCCCGTCGATGAACAGGTGGATGTTGTTGGGCTGGCGCGTCACCGCCTCCAGGTCGATGACGTGGGCGCGCTTCTGCTCGCGGACCCACGCGTTGAACACGAGCCGGCTTGCCTTCACCACCTCGTAGTTGCCGTGGTTCGACTTCTCCTTGGGCAGCAGGGTGCTGACCCACGGCTGGCAGAAAGGCTGCAGCCGGTCGAGCAGACGGGTCATCCGCGCCTGGAGCTGCTCGTCGGTCACCGCGCTCAAGTCGTTGGTCCCCAGGAGGATGAGGCAGTCGGTGACACCCGAGAGCGCGAGGACCTCCTGGTCCAGGGTATCCAGCGCGCCCCAGAAGCCCTGGCCGCTCACGCCCGCGTTGATGACCGGCACACCCAGCTGCGCCTGGACGAGCGTGGGCCACGCGTTGCGCATGTCATTGTAGGTGTCGATGTAGCCCTCGGTGATGCTGTCACCCAGGGCCAGGAAGACGCGGCCCGTTGGACCCTCGACGTCGATGGTGGCGACCCCGATGGCGCGCTGCCACGAAGCGCCTCCGATGGCGCTGGGGGTGCTGGCGTGCGCGCCGGAGCGCGCGAAGCTGCCCGGAAACGCGTTGATCGCGGACACGGACAGCGCTCCCTTCACCTCGAAGGACACGTACAGCTCGTCCCGGAAGCCCACGGGGAAGTCGATCGGATCGGACGTCACGCGGACGCGCGCTCCCACGCTGAAGCCGGAGGAGCCCGAGAAGGTGATGGGGACGGGCGCCGACGCGAGCGCCCCACTGGGGCCCGCATGGGCCACGGTGGCCTTCTGCAGCGTCAGGCCGCTGTCTCCCGAGCGGAACGTCACCCGCAGCCGGTCTCCCGCGCGGCCGATGGGGATGCGCATGCGGAACGTCGTCAGGGAGCCCACGCTGTGGGACCAGCGCAGCGCCTGATGGAAGCCGGGCTGGAACGAGATCGCCGGGACCCGAGGCGGTGTGGGCCGGTCCTCTTCCCGCTCATGCAGCACGAGCGGGGGTGCCACCTCCAGCCCATCGAGGGGAGGTGGCACCGGAGCGATGGAGTCCTCCACCCAGGCGGGTGGCTCGGCGTCGGAGGAGGGGTCCGGAGAGGCAACGTCTTCGGCTCCAGGTCCGCAGCCGCTCCAGAGCCCGAGGCTCAGCAGGCTCACCAGGAGCCCAAGTCTCGCTTTTGCTCCCATCCCAACCCCCTCTCGGAGGGCAACTTGGGCATGTCCTACATAGCCGAGTAGAGAGCGCTCAGTTCAAACGCGAGGTTCCATTGTCTGGTACCCAGGCGAGAGGACGGGCCTTGCGTGGGGTGCTCAGGGGACACAAGCGCCAGCGTCGGCGTTGCTTTGTAGGGGTTGGCAGGTACCTCGGGCGCAGCCTGGCTGGCCGCTCGGGTAGCGGCAGATCGGGCGGCAGGTGAGCCCCTCTCCCGTGCGAACGCAGGCGCTGCCTCGCGCGCACTGGTTGGAGAACTCGCAGGTCGCTCCCTCGCTCAGGTTCCCGGTGCTCGCGCACAGGGCCGAGTCCGTCGTGGGGTAGCAGCTGAGCGGGCTCTCGCAGTCCTGGGCCAGCAGATCGCAGCGCTGGGATGGGGCGCCGCAAATCAACGGCAGCTCCACCGTGCCCGGGAGCCGGAGCACCTCATTGCACTCACGCGGCGCGGCGCACGAGGCCGTGTCGTGGCACAGCCGCGCGCACTGGAAGCCGGTGCCGCCATCCGCGAGCGCCACATCCGTGCAGAACAGCCCCTTCTTGCAGGTGTCGATCCCCAGCGGCTCCGAAGCGCCCAGCTGACACGGCGCGCCCTCGTCCGCCGTTCCCTCCGCCACGCACTCGCGCCAGGTGCCGCCGTCTCCGCGCACGTACGTGCAGCGCTGGCCGTCGGGGCAGTCCTGGCGCACCGGATCGCACGCGCCGCCGAAGCACTGGCTGCCGGTGCCTCCATCCTCGAGCTGGCGGAAGAGACAGCTCTGCCCCGCGTCACATCCGCGCTGTCGCGAGACCTCGCACGTGAAGGGCGAGGGGACGGGTTCGTGCCCCGCATCCTCCTCGGGCCGAGAGCCTCCATCGCGCGTTCCCGCGTCGGTGCCGGGGCTCGGAGTCCCCGGTGTTGGCCCCTTGTCACTGCACCCGAGACCGCCCAGCGCTCCCAAGAGGAGGGCTCCCCACAGCGGAATCAGGCGTGCGCGCATCGGAACTCCCAGACAATCGAGAAGGACGGGGGGTAACACGACACATGGAGCGCACGGGGGCTCTTGAACCGAGCCTGGAAGACAGCCGACACTTTGACTCGCAAGTACGGCGGGAAGGCACGGGACGGGGTAGAGCACGCTCACATGATGAATCCAGATTTGCAGCGCTGGTCCCGGGAGCTTGAGTTCCACATGAACACTGATTCCGCCGATCTGCCGTTCACGGGTGGAGAAGCCCAGCCGAACCGCCGAGCCGAGGAGCGGGTACCCGCACGCTTCGAGGTCCACTTCAGCCAGACGGAGGATGCCGCCAAGGCCCTCCGCGCCTATTCGCTGAACATCTCGAGCGGCGGGCTGTGCCTGCGCACCCGACGTGCCTATGACGTGGGAGCGCCAGTGCGGCTCGAGCTGCACGTGAACGGCGAGCTCTTCAAGCTCCAGGGCGTCGTCGCCTGGGTGCGTGACGAGTCCGAGGCCGTGGGCGTGCGCTTCACGAAGCTGACGGAGGACGATCGCACTCGCCTCCAGAGCCTCATCGACAGCCTGAAGCGCTGATCAGCGGCTCAGCGACGGGACTCGAACCCGTCGTGCCGGAACACCTGGCAGTCGGCGGTGAAGCCGCAGGCCTCGTAGAAGCTCGCCAGCTCCGCGCCGGCCTCGTGACGGCCGGCCAGCTCCAGGCGCTTCACGCTCAGCACCTTGGCCCGCTCGATGGCGTGCAGCAGCAGCGCCTTGCCCACGCCGCGCCGCCGCCAGCTCTCCGTCACCACCAGCTCATCCACCGTGGCGATGCGCCCGCGCAGCCGCAGCTGCGGCCGGTGCGAGAGGCTGAGCATGCCCACGGGCCGGTCCTGCGGATCGCACGCGACGAAGATCTCGATCTCGGGATGGCTGGTGACCCAATGCACCGTCTGCGTGTCCGAGCCCTCAGGGAAGCCGAGCTCCCGCAGCAGCGTGGCCAGGGCTTCGGCATCTCCGCGGCGCGCGCGACGGATGCGGAACGCCTGGGGGGAGGCGGGTGAGGGAGACGGCGTCGGACTTTTGACGATGGGGGGCGGCACGAAGGTTTGCAGTGTAACGAAAGGGCCGCCGCTCCTTCAAAGGAGAACGGCGGCCCCAAGTTCCTACATGGACGCAGCGTGCGCCTACGGCTCCTCGGCGGCGAGCGAGCGGATGCTCTGGGTGACGTCCGCCTGCTGCGGCACGCTGGCCATCTCCAGCGTGTCGGCCAGGCCGATGCCGGGCACGAACTTGCCGGCCAGCAGCCGCGGCGGCGCCAGCAGCTTGTAGAACAGCTCCTCCACCGTGCGGCGCACCAGGTGCTCACCGAAGTTCGTCACCTCGGTGTCCTCGTTCACGTACAGCACGCGGCCCGTCTTCTCGATGGAGCTCTTGAGCAGGTCCCAGTCGTACGGCCACAGCGTGCGCAGGTCGATGACCTCCACGCTCACACCCTCCTCGCGCAGGGTGTCGGCCGCCTTGGCGCACAGGGGCAGGGTGCGGCCGTAGCTGACCACCGTCACCTGCGTGCCCTCGCGCACCACCTTGCCCTTGCCGATGGGCACCGCGTACGCCTCCAGCGCCGGCCACTGCGGCTTCCACGCCGAGCGGTCACCCAGCGGCGCGTCGATCATCTTCGACAGCTGCCGATCATCGTCCGGCTCGCCGGGGATGCGCTCCTCGCCCTTCACGCGCAGGAGCGCCTTGGGCTCCAGGTACATGACGGGGTTGAGATCCTGGCAGGCGGAGATCATCAGCCCGTACGCGTCCAGCGGGTTGGAAGGCATGACGATCTTCCAGCCGGGGATGTGGGTCGCCGTCGCGTCGAACGAGTGCGAGTGGTAGATGGAGCCGCGGATGCCGCTGCCCACCGGCGTCTTCACCACCATGGGCAGGTTCCAGTCCCCGTTGGTGGACCAGAGCGTGTTGCCGGCGATCTTCAGCAGATCGATGGTGTTGTAGATGTAGTCGGCGAACTGGATCTCGGCGACCGGGCGCTGGCCCGCCATGGCCAGGCCAATGGCCGTGCCGATGATGCCGCGCTCGTCCAGGGGCGAGTTCCACGCCGTCTTCAAGCTCTGGGTCGCCGTGAAGACGCCACCCAGCGGCATGCCCACGTCCTCGCCAAAGATGTCCATCACGCCGAGGTGCTCCTCGGCGTAGTGCAGGGCCATGCGAACGGCCTGAGCCATGTTGGCCATGGTTATTTCTTCTCCGCGAAGATGTGGTTCCAGATGGTCTCGGGGGCCGGCAGCGGCTCTTCCCGCACCAGGCGGGCGGAGGCGGCCATGTCCTCGGTGTAGCGGTTGCGCAGCTCGTCCATCTGCTGGCGCGTCAGCACGCCCTCCTTCTCCAGCTTGGCCTCGAACTCCTTGAGGCAGTCCATCTCGTTGCCCACGAAGTTGGCGCCCGAGGCCGAGGAGTGCCCGTACAGGCGCGACACCCGCGCCTCCAGCAGGAAGGGCTTGCGCTCCTTGCGCACGTACTCCATCGCCTCCTTCAGCTCGTTGTAGGACTCGATGGGATCGTTGCCGTTGATGGTCTTGCTGCGGATGTTGAAGGCGCGCCCGCGGTCGGCGACGTTCGTCTCGCCGTGCTGGCCGTCCGCCGAGGTGGAGATGCCCCACTTGTTGTTGGTGACGATGATGAGGATGGGCAGCGGGTTGGCGGGGCGGCTGCTCCAGACGAGGCAGGTGGCGAAATCGCCCTCGGCCGTGCCCGCGTCACCGCCGGTGACGATGGTGATGCCGTCGCCGCCGTGGCGCTTCTGCGCCATGGCCGTGCCCGGGGCGATCGAGTACTGCACCTCGATGGGCGAGGAGACGGGGGCGATGTTCCACTCCTTCTTGGAGAAGTGGCCGGCGAAGTTGCGGCCGCCCGAGTACGGGTCGCTGGCGGTGTTCTTCATCTGCCGCATCGCGCCGATGGGCTCCTCACCGAGCGCCAGCAGCGTGGCCGACTGGCGGTAGTGGGCGTGCAGGTAGTCGTAGTCCAGGCCCTGGCCCTTCTTCATCAGCAGCCCGAGCGGGACGTTGAACGCCTCCTCGCCGGGGCCGCCGATCCAGAAGAAGCCGTGGCCCTGCTTGTACATCTGGATGAGGCGCTCCTCGAGCACGCGCGCCTTCACCATCACATCGTGGATCCGGACGAGCAGCTCGCGATCGAGCGTGGGCCCGGAGGAGGCTTCATCGCGGTTGAGCAAGCGGGGTCGTGACAAGCGAGGCTTCCTGAGGAATGGGAGGATGCCCCTATACCCCAAAGGTGCCCCTCGGACTCAAGCCTGCTCCGCGCGCACGTGTCCTCGATGAACGCAGGGAGGCGGGTGTGGCGCGCTGCGGCAATCAGCGCGGCTTCTTGGACTCATGCGCACCTTGGGAGGACAGGGGCTCGCCGCGGCTCCGGTGCAGCTCGCGGGCCCGGATGGCGAGCGCGCTCTGGCCTTCCGTGTCGGCGCGCGTGGCGATGAGCGCCAGCGTCTCTCCGCCGAGGTGCGGGGCGCCCGGGCCCGAGAGCAGCTGCTCCAGGTCCGCGAAGCGCCCGGCGTTCAGCAGCGCGGTGGTCAGCGCGTGGCCCGTGCGCGCGGAGGGCTCGGCGGTGAAGGCGGCCTGGAGGGGGCGGATGGCGAACTCCGCGAGGCCGCTGTCCAGCAGCAGCTCGCCCACGAAGCGTGGATCGTGCGGCACCTCTGGAAGTTCGGCGGGAGGCCGGGCCGGAGATGGGCGCTTCTTCGAGGCGTTTGAGGCGTGAGCGTTCAGGCGCAGGTCCTGGAGGAGTTGCTCGACGTGCGCCTCGGCTTCACCCGCGGCGGGCCTGGTGCGTCGGAGCAGGGTGGGGGAGCGGAGCTGGCGCATGTAGCGCCCCTCCACCCGCGCGCGCCAGTACTGCACCCCGTTCATCACCCCCAGGCTGAGCGCGAGCAGCCCCAGCCAGAGCTCCTTATAGAGGATGGCGAGCACGAGCCCGCAGGCGGCCACTCCGAGGGAGATGAGGTGGATGAGCCACTCGTAGCGGGAGCCTCCGCGCTCGCGGATCACCGCCGCCATGATGTGCCCGCCATCCAGGGGGACAATGGGCAGCAGGTTGAGCAACCCCAGGCCAAAATTGGTCCAGATCAGCGCTTGAAACGTGAAGCCCGCCAGGCCGCTGGACAGGCCAGCGGGCGTGAGTTCGCGCACCCCCCACACCAGGCAGCCGAGCACGAAACCC
Source organism: Hyalangium ruber (assembly GCF_034259325.1). Taxonomy (NCBI): domain Bacteria; kingdom Pseudomonadati; phylum Myxococcota; class Myxococcia; order Myxococcales; family Archangiaceae; genus Hyalangium; species Hyalangium rubrum. Next base: position 434,336 of record NZ_JAXIVS010000008.1, read on the forward strand.
GCCACCGGACCGGCCAGGGAAACCCACAACCGTTGACGGTGGGTGAGCCGCTCCGCGTCTTCACCCGTGGTGGTTCCGCCCAGCCCGTGCAGGGTGATGCTCGCGGGGCAGCCATAGCGCCGGTACGTCAGCGCATGGCCCAGCTCGTGGACGAGTACCGAGGCGAAGACGACACCAAACCACACGGCCAGCCGCGCCGGCTCCCTCAGCAGGGACGCGCCGAGGCCCAGGGTGGTGAGGAGGAACAGCGGGTGAACCTGGACCGGAAAGCCGGCCAATCGGAAGCGCGGAGTCATGGCCTCCCCAGGGGGTAGGGACGCCCGGCATCCTAACCGGCGGGGAGCCGGGCTGCAGGGCAGGGGGGCCGGGGGCTCGCACTCGCGCGGAAGTGCGCTACAGTCCCGGCGCCTTTTCATTGCCAGCCCGCGCTCGGTTCGCGGCCTGTCCCTCAGGTGTGCCCTTGTCCAACAAGACGAACCCGCGCCTCAATCCACCCGAAGACGCCTCGCCTGAGGATTCCGTTCCACCCGCCGAGCACACAGGAACGCGGCCAACGGTCGAGCCCACGGCCACCCACCACACCGTCAACTTCACCGCCACCTCGCTGGCGGCCCCGGTCGCTGGGGAGATGACGGGCACCATCGTCGCTCCGCTCGAGGCCGGTGAGCTGCCCGACGTGGCCTCCATCCGCGGCATGCGGCTGGACCAGTTGCTGCTGTTGACCACGGGCGCGCTCGTCGTCGTCATCGTCGGTCTGCTCGCCGCGCTCTCGTTCGCCTCCACGAAGAACCTGTTCGAGGACACCGCCGGCCGCTTCAAGGACAGGCTCCAGAGCCAGGCCCGCGAGCTCGGACAGACGGTGAGCCACACCCTGGCGCTCACCTCCGCCACCTCGCTGCGCGACAACAACTACGGCTTCCTCTCCGAGGTGGCGCGCTCCATCACCGAGGACAACCCCAACATCCTGCGCGTGCAGATGTTCGACGCCGACGGGCTGCTGGTGGCCGACTCGGACAAGGACGCCAAGCTGGGCGAGTCCTCCGGAGGCCGCAAGGCCGAGCGTGGCTGGGCCACCGCCTTCTTCCAGGATCAGCCCGTCTTCGAGTTCCAGGAGCCGCTGGACTACAACTCCCAGAGCGGCAAGGGCCTCATCGTCATCAGCTACTCGCTCAACGCGCTCCAGAAGCAGATCAACGAGCTGGAGGAGAGCAAGCAGCAGACCCTGCGGCAGACGACGCTGCGCACCGTGGGCCTGGGGCTCGGCTTCGTGGTGCTCGCCGGCATCCTCGCCGCGCTGCAGAGCCGCAGCGTGACCCGGCCCCTGGGCGTGCTCACCCGCCGGGTGATGCAGCTGGCCGCGGGTGACCTGAGCGCTCGCAGCACCGGGCAGGCCACGGGCGCCGGCCGCGAGGTGAAGACGCTGGGCGTGGTGTTCAACCACATGGCCGAGCGCATCAAGGTCCTGCTCGAGGACGTGCGCGTCAAGGCGCAGCTCGAGCGCGAGATGTCGCTTGCGCGCACGGTGCAGGAGACGCTGCTGCCCGGCCGCGAGGCGCTGCAGATGGGGCCCCTGCGCATCGCCGGCCTGGTCGTCACCGCGGATGCGTGCGGCGGCGACTGGTGGTTCCGCGCCCCGCTGGACGAGCAGCGCGTGGTGATCGGCATCGGCGACGTGACGGGCCACGGTCTGTCCACGGCGCTGGTGGCCACCAGCGCCACCTCGGGGTTCGCCTCGGCCATGACGATGCGCGAGCCGGACCAGCTCAACTCGCAGGTCCTCATCAGCGCGCTCAACATCACCCTGGCCCACCTGGGCCGCGCCGAGTACCAGATGTCCAGCGCGCTGGCCGTCATCGACACGCAGAACGGCCTCATCGACTACGCGGCCGGTGGCCACCCCGCCGCCGCCGTCTACAACCGGCTGTCGGGCCAGTTCGCCTCGCTGCCGGCGCGCGGCCCGCTGCTGGGCGCCTCTGTCACCTCCACGTACTCCTCGCGCCAGGCGCAGCTGCGCCCGGGCGACATCGTGGTCTGGTACACGGACGGTCTCACCGAGGCGCGTGACGCGGGCGGCAAGCTCTACGGCACCCAGCGCCTGGGCGCCGCCGTCCAGGCCAACGCCAGCCTGTCGGCCGAAGCGCTGCGCGACGCCATCCTGGCGGACGTGCGCGCCTTCAGCGCCGGTCAACCCCAGCGTGACGACATCACCGTCGTCGTCGCCGAGTTCAGCCCTGCCTCCTAGCTTCCGGAACCGCATGAGCCGCATCCATCGACCCACCCGTGTGCGCCGCTTCCTGTCGGCGCTCGTTCTCGTCAACATGCTCTCGGGCAGCGCGGCCCTGGCGCAGTACCGCCCGCCGCCGCTCACCGAGTCCCAGCAGCTGGTGAAGGAGGCGGAAGTCTCCCAGGTCGCCGCCAGCGCCGCCCTCACCTCCGGCAACAAGAAGGAGGCCGAGGAGAAGAACCGCAAGGCGCTGCAGCTCTTCGAGCAGGCGCTCACGGTGGATCCCACCTCGGTGCCGGCCGCCGCGGGCCTGGGCACCGTGGGCAACCTGCTGCAGGACTACAACCGCGTCGCCGAGAAGCTCAAGCCGGTGCTCGCCTCCAACCCCGGGGAGATCTCCCTGGCCTACCCGCTGGGCGTGGCGCTCTACAAGCTGCGCCGCGTCCAGGAGGCGCTGCCGCTGCTGGAGCAGGTGTCCGACGCGAACCTGCCCGAGCACCTCATCGTCAACTACTACCTGGGCAGCTACTACCTCTATGAGCAGCGCGGGGACGTGGCCATCGCCAAGCTCCAGCGCTACCTGTCGCTGCGCCCGGAGAAGCTGGCCGGCAACGACTACCAGATCCACGAGCTGATCGGCCGCGGCCACCTGCTGCGCCGTGATCCGGCCTCCGCGCGCGCCGCCTTCCAGCGCGCCCAGACGGGCCGCCCGGAGTCGGTCTCCACGCAGATGGGCCTGGCGGCCGTGCTGGAGATGGAGGGCCGCACCCAGGAGGCGCAGACGCTGGTGCAGAAGCTCGTCACCTCGTTCCCGCAGGCGCCCGAGCCCAAGGAGCGCCTGGGCCGCATGCTGCTGTCCACGGGCGACGTGGCCGGCGCGGAGACGCAGGCGGTGGCCCTGGTGAAGCTGGGCGGCACCGCGGCCGCGCACCTGCTGCTCGGTGACGTGCGCCTGGCGCAGAAGAAGGCCACGGAGGCCGAGGCCGAGTACCGCAAGGTGCTGCAGCTCGCGCCGGGCCTGGTGTCGGCGCAGATCGCCGTGGGCCGCGCGCTGCAGGCGCAGGGCCGCAACGAGGAGGCCATCCGCTACCTCGAGTCCGCGGCACAGGCGGGCGGCAACAACCTGGAGCTGTGGGCCTCGCTCGGCTCCGTCAACCGCCGCGCCAACCGCTTCCAGCGCGCCGTGGAGATCCACCGTCGCGTGGTGGAGCTCGCCCCGCGCCAGGCCCTGGGCTACGTGCTGCTGGGCGCCGACCACTTCGCCACCGGCCAGTGGGATCAGGCCATCGAGGACTACACCACCGCGCTCAACGTCGAGCCGGGCAACGCCACCGCCCAGAAGTGGCTGGCGCGCTCGCTGGCGCACCGCGCTCGGGGCCGCGCCGACTCGAACCGGCTGGATGACGCCATCCGCGATCTGCGCCGCGCGTACGATCTCGATCGCAGCGCCGCCATGGCCCGCCGGCTCGGCGCGGCGATGCTGGAGAAGCGCGAGTTCACCGGGGCGCGCGCCGTGCTGGAGCAGGGCGCGACGATGCAGGGCGCCACCTGGCGCGAGCACTGGCTGCTGGGCTACGCACGGCTGGGCGCCGGAGACGCCGAGGCGGCGCTGGCCGCCTTCGATCAGGCCGTGAAGCTCACAGAGCAGCCCGAGGATCTCGCGGATGTGTCCGTGGGCGCGGCGCTCGCCGAGGTGGAGCTGGGCCGCGTGGACGAGGCGGTGCAGCGGCTGTCCGAGCCGGGCCCCTCCAAGGCCGCCCGGGCGCTGGCCGAGGCCAACCTGCCGCTCATGCTGCTGCGCCGGGCGCTCACGCGCCTGGAAGGGTCGGAGCTGGAGGCGGCGCGCAAGGACGTGGAGCTCGCCGAGAAGTTCAACCTCGCCAAGCAGCCGGACCTGGCCAAGCTGGAGTCCTTCACCAAGGCGCTGCTGCTCACCGAGGAGAAGCGCTTCGCCGAGGCGAACGCGGCGCTCAAGCGCGGCCTCACCCCGACGCCGCGCTGGGCCCAGTCCAACACGCGCGCGCTGGCGGAGGCTTACATGCTCTACCGCAAGGAGCAGGTGCCTCAGGCGCGCAAGCTGCTGACGGCGGCGGCCAAGAAGCCCTCGCCCTGGCAGGCCAAGTGGATGTCCTCCCTGGCCAACGCGCTGCACCGCGTGGAAGGCGAGCGCGCGTACGCCGCGGGCAACTTCAAGCTGGCGGAGAAGGCCTTCAAGGCGGCGCTGGGCTCCGACTCCGAGGACGCGGTGCTGCAGCACAACCTGGCCTGCGTGGAGTACCGCAAGGGCAAGGCCGCCGACGCGGTGGTCACCTGGAAGCGGCTCGAGCCGCAGGTGCCCACGGCCGCGCTCAACCTGGGCATCGACGCCCAGGAGCGCCGCGATGACATTCCCGAGGCGGTGGATGCCTACCGCCGCTACCTGGCCACCGGTGGCTCGCGCGCGGGCGTCGTCCGCGAGTGGCGCGAGCGCCTGGTCGTCCTCTATGGGCTGGGCGGCGGCGCTACCGCCTCCGAGCCGTCCGAGGCCACCGCCACGGAGACCCTCCCATGAAGACCTCTCGCCTGTTGCTGATCTGCCTCGCGATGGTGTGCGCCTGGGCGCCCGCCGCGTGGGCCCAGAAGAAGTCCACCCTCGGCGTGTTCCTGCCCACCACCCTCACGGACGGCCAGGAGCGCTTCGAGTTCGCCGAGAAGCTCGCGGGCCAGCTCGGCACCGCGCTGGGCCAGCCCGTGGCGGCCAAGAGCTTCGGCCGCTACGAGGACTTCTCCAAGGCCATCTCCGACGGCCTGGTCGACTTCGCCGTGGTGGACGCGTGGGCCGCCGTGCAGCTGGGCGCCAAGGCCACCCCGGTGGCCTTCGCCGCGCTGTCCGGAGACACCAACCAGCGCTGGGCCATCGTCTCCAACGCCAAGGGCTCGGTGAAGGACCTCGCCGGCAAGCGGCTGGCGCTCACCAAGGGCTCGGGGCCCTCGGATCCGAAGTTCGTCTCGCACGTCGTCTTCGCGGGCGACCTGGATGCGCAGCGCCACTTCAAGATCGTCTCGGTGCCCAACGTGGAGTCGGCGCTCAAGGCGCTCGAGGCCAAGGGCGCCGAGGCCGCGCTGGTGCCGGTGTCGCACGTGCCCAAGGACATGAAGGTGCTCTTCCGCAGCGCCAAGGTGCCCGGCGCGGTGCTGGTGAGCCTGCGCGGCAACCCTGAGTCCCTGGAGAACAACCTCTCCCAGCTCTCCTCCGTGGCCCCCTTCAGCGCCTTCGTCAAGGTGCAGGGCCGTGAGTTCGAGGACTTCCGCAAGCTGGCCCAGCAGGGTCCACCGCGCCGCCAGCCAGTCATCATCGACAGCCCGGTGCTGCGCGTGGACACCGATGCCCTGGTGCAGTCCGAGCAGCTCAACCCGGTGCTGCCCTCCTTCACCAGCGCCATGGAAGTCTCGGGCGAGCAGCCCGACGATTGAGACACGATATGTAGCAAGTGGCCGGGCCCTTCGGGTGCCCGGCCAGGTCGTCACGCGGAATCAGACCCCACTACCGGTCAGGGTGGGGTCGGCAGGACCCAGCCCGTCAGAGGCGGGAGAGAGCTGAGCCCGTTCCGAGAGGCACCCAGGTGGGATGTGCCGGCGCACGGGTGGGGGAGTGCGGCACCCGGTGGTTTTAGGCCGCCACTTGGCTCACGTGAACGCAGTAGGGTAACTTGGATCCGACAGTTGGAGCGTTCGGGAGCGAACCTTGCAGCCAAGGGGTACTCCTCCGCTCGGACTGTCGTTCGGGGCTTCAAGAACCGTAGAAGGCTGCTCCACTAGCGGATGTGAGAATGATGCACTCGACTGTTTTGCGTTGGCCGCGGCGCGCTGCGGCTCGGATCTTCTCCGGGCACCGGTTGCTCCGGACGTCTCTGCAACTCTCCCTTGTCTTCTGCGTAATCGCGGGGCTCGCCACGGGCAACGCCGAAGCGCAGGAGCCGGCGAAGAAGCCCGCCAAGCCGAAGACGGCGAAGACGACGAAGACGCCCAAGACGCCCAAGACGCCCAAGACGGGGAAGGGCGCGAAGAAGGTCGCCGCTCCGGCCGCGACGACTCCCGAGCCCACGTCCTCTCCCCTGGATGCGTTCAACCCGGATGATCCGACGGCACCGGGCCCCATGGAGGCCCTGCCCACGACTCCCGACACGGAGCCCAGCGTGCCGACGTTCGACCCGCCGCCTCCGCCCGAGTCCAAGCCCGCGGTGGCGGAGCCCGCTCCGGCCCCGTCGCCGATGAGCCCGCCGCCCACGACGTCGCCGATGCCGGGTGCGGCCTCGCCGTCCGACCCGACGGTCGCCGCGCCTCCGACCTCGAACGTGCCGCAGTCCTCGCCGTTCACCGGCCCCGAGTCCTCGCGTCCGCTGCCGCCGCCCGCGGGCCTGGCCGGCTTCGATCCGGATCCGACGGCGGGCCAGGACTCCATCGAGGAGTCGGTGAACGTGCTCTTGAGCGAGGCGGTGGTGACGACCGCCGGCAAGCGCAAGCAGAACATCTCGGACGTGCCGCTCACGGTGTCGTGGATCCCCGCCGAGGAGCTGGAGGGCACGGGCGCCTTCACCCTGTGCGAGGCCATCCAGTACTTCCCCGGCCTCGAGTGCCGCCGCGGCTCCATGCGCAAGGTGGCGGTGAGCGCGCGTGGCCTCGGCTCCAACTACCTGTCCAACCGCCTGCTGCTGCTCAAGGACGGCCGTCCGCTGACGGACCCCTGGACGGGCCAGTTCTACGCGGATGAGACGACGCCGGTGACCAACCTGAAGCAGGTGGAAGTCATCCGCGGCCCGGGTTCGTCGCTGTACGGCTCCAACGCCTTCAGCGGCGTCATCAACATCATCGAGCGCCAGCCTGGGGACCTCATCCAGGAGGGCAAGAACCTGGGCTTCGACGGCCGCGTGCTGGCGGGCCAGGACAACACCTACCGCGTGCAGGCCACGGCGGCCGGTCGCGCGGGCCCGGTGGAGGCGCTGGCCAGCTACTACGGCTTCAGCTCGGACGGCGCGCAGCTGTTCAACAACCCGGCCACCGGCTTCGAGGACACCAACCAGGACTCGGTGGTGCATTCGGCCAGCGGCAAGCTGAAGGTGGGCATGTTCTCGCTGGACGCGGACTTCACCGACGCGGAGATCGGCCGCCCCGGCGGCACGCAGATCTCCACGGTGGGCAACTGCGGCCGCTGCCACTACACGGCTGACGACACCGAGCACGTGCAGAACCTGAACGCCGCCGCGCAGGTGGACACGCAGATCAACGAGAACGTGCGCGTGTTCGCCCAGGGCTACACGCTCTTCAAGCGCCGCGTGGTGGACCTGAAGAACATGGTCACCGGCGAGCTCCAGCCGGCCCTCGGCAAGCGCCGCCGCTACGGTGGTGAGGCGCGCGCCCTGGTCACCACGGGCAACCTGTCGCTGACCTTCGGTGGCGACGTGAAGGACGACCTGGTCAACAACCAGAACGTGCTGGCGGGCCTGACCTCGGACGACACCACGCAGATGATCCTCGGCGGCTTCGTGGACGCCGAGTACCGGCCGACCAGCCGCCTGGTGCTCGGCGTGGGCGCCCGCTACGACAATTACCAGATCCCCGAGAACGTCTGGACGGCGCGCAAGGATCAGATCTCCCCGCGCGCCTCCGTGGTGTTCCACGCGATGCCGGACCTGACGCTGCGCACCAACTACGGCCGCGCCTTCCGCGCCCCCACCCTGGCGGAGCTGGCCATCAACCAGCAGATGTACGCCGCCACGCTGCTGGGCAGCCCGGACCTGCGCGCCGAGACGCTGGACACCTTCGAGGCCTCGGTGGACTACTGGCCCTTCGAGCGCCGCGTGCGCCTGACGGGCACGGGCTTCTACAACATCGCCAAGAACTTCATTAACCAGCAGCTCATCTTCGGCTCCACCTCGCAGTTCCGGAACATCGGCGACGCGCGAGTGGCGGGCTTCGAGGTGGAGGCGGCCGCGCAGATCCCCTCGGCCAACTCCTCCTTCGACGTGGCCTACCAGTTCCTGGACGCCAAGGCGCTGCCCTACGGCGGCGGCCCCTCCACCGAACTCGACTACGCGCCGCGCCACCGGCTCTACGCGCGTGCCCGCACCAACCTGGGCAAGTCGGCGTTCGCCGAGGTGTACGGCCTGTACGTGGGCAACCGCTTCGATCCGGGCTTCCTGCTGGACGACTCGGGCGTCGCCGAGCGCGTGCAGTTGCCGGGCTACGTCACCGCCAGCGCCCGCGTCGGCGTGAACGTTACCCAGGGCCTGTCCGTGTCCTTGCTGGGCAACAACTTGTTCGACTCCAAGTACGAAGAGTCCCACGGCTTCCCGGCGCCCGGGCGCGGCGTGTACAGCGAAGTGAAGTTCCGTTACTAGGCGGCTGTGAGACCCATCACCCAGAGAGAGGCCCCTGGTGGCCTCTTGTTGATCGCCGACCCATCGCTCGCTCCGACGGTGCTCGAGCAGGTAGCCCCCACGCTGGCGCGGGGTGGGGTGTCCCTGTACTCGAGCCTGGAGGATCAGGGTGGGTCGCGCGCCGCCGTCCGCCGGCTGGTCCTCTTCGACGGCCGGTTGACGCCGGAGCACGCGGAGCTGCTCACGCGTGATCCCCCCGTGCTGCTGCTCGCCACACGGGGCACGGACGCCGACATGGGGCCTTCGGACTGGGAGGCGCGGCTACTGGGGGCGGTGCTTCGCGGCGAGCAGCTGGTGCCAAAGGGCGTCGAGGTCGCCCGGCAGCGGCTGATGCGGTTGAAGGACGTGCAGCATGCCGCCGAGGCCGCCTCCCTGGTGGTCGCGGAGGCGGGCGGCTCGAAGGTGGCCGGCCAGCTGGCGGCGGATGTGCTGCACGAGCTGGCGGTCAATGCCATGCTCGATGCGCCGGTGGATCCGCAGGGGCAGCCGAAGTATGCCCACCGACGAACGGAGGTGCAGCAGGTGGATCCCGAGGACGCTTGCGAGCTGGCGCTCGCGGTGGACGGCGGGCGAATCTATCTGGAGGCGGTGGACCGGTTCGGCCGGCTCACCACCGGGCCCTTTGCCCGGGCGCTGGCCTCCTATGGTGGGAAGGTGCAGGTCAATTCCTCGGGGGGTGGCGCGGGGTTGGGGCTGAGGCGGATGATCGAGCACAGCGATACCATCGCCGTGCGTGTGGTCCGAGGACGGGAGACACGGGTACTGTGCGCGGTGGACCTGGGTGATGTGCGTCGCCGTGCGGCGCTCCCCAAATCGCTGCTGTTCTGCATGGAATGAGGGTAGGGCCGGTGGAGAACCAGGGTTCTAACGCAAACATCAGCCGGTCGAAGGTGGGCAACATCACCCACGTTCGCATCTCCGGCGTCATCGACGAGACGTTCCCGCTGACGTCCTCCAGCGCGGAGCTCAACGGGATCATCATCATCGATCTCGGCTGCGTGGACCGCATCAGCTCGTTCGGCGTTCGCAAGTGGATCGAGTTCGCCTCGAAGCTGCCTTCGGGCGCCATCGGCATGTACATGGTCTACGCGCCGCCGGTGGTGGTGGACCAGCTCAACATGGTGGAGGGCTTCGCCGGCGTCGCGCGCGTGCTGTCGGTGCTCGCCCCCTATACCTGCAAGACGTGCGGCGAGGACCGGATGCGCTCGGTCAACTTGCTGGACGAGGCGCAGGCCATCTCCGAGAGCCGCGCGCCCGAGCACACCTGCCCGGTGTGTACCAACCCGCTGGAGTTCGCGGATCTGCCGGGCGAGTTCTTCGACTACGCGCGCCGGCAGCACCTGGGCACCGTGGATCCGGTGGTGATGCGCTACCTGCGCCTCTCCGTCGCCGCCGAGCCGCTGGACCTGCCCACGCACCTGAAGATCGTTCAGGACGACATCACCTACGTCACCCTGGCCAGCGTCATCCGGGGCGATCTCAACGTGCGCCGGCTGGCCTCGGGGCTTGAGGGCCGGGTGGCCTTCGACTTCTCGCACGTGGCGAAGGTGGAGCTGGAGGGCGTGCTGAAGCTGGAGCAGGTGCTGGAGACGGCCTCCAAGGGCGCCCAGGTGGTGCTCTGCCGGGTGCCGCCCGCGGTGCTCTCGCCGATGGCCAAGAGCGGCAAGCAGCTGCCGGCGCGCATCCACACGCTGTGGCTGCCCTACGAGTGCCAGAACTGCGGCCAGGTCCACCACCAGCGCGCTCACGCGTCCACGTTCCTCCAGCAGCTCAAGGCCAATGAGGGCCAGGAGCGCCCCTGCGCGGTGTGCGGCGGCGCCTCGCGGCTGGCCAACATCCCCAACCTGGCCCAGTTCCTGTCGCGCATGCCGCTGACGGACCGGCCGCTGGAGGACATCGAGGCGCTGGAGGGCAAGTCCGTCACCCAGTTCCTCTTCGGGTCGGCCACCGCCGAGCAGGCCCCGCAGGGCGGCAACAACACCGACATCAGCGGCTCGCACGGCGCCAGCAAGCTGCAGATCATCCGCCGGCTGGGGCAGGGCGGCATGGCCGAGGTGTTCCTCGCCAAGCAGGTCGGCGTCAAAGGCTTCGAGAAGTTCCTGGTGATGAAGAAGATTCTCCAGCAGTTCGCGGAGAATCCCGAGTTCGTGGACATGCTGTTCGCCGAGGCGCGGGCGAACGCGCGGCTCACGCACCCCAACGTCGTGCAGACCTTCGACGTGGGCGTCACCGAGGGCGTGGCGTACATCCTCATGGAGTACGTGCGCGGCCCGGACCTGAAGCGGCTCATGAACGAGCTGCGGCGCAAGGGCCTGGCGCTGCCCATGGAGCACGCGCTGCGCATCGTCGCGGAGACGTCCGCCGGTCTGCACTACGCCCACAGCTACGTGGACCCGGCCGGCAACGCGCACCCCGTGGTGCATCGCGACGTCAGCCCGCACAACATCCTCATCTCGCTCGACGGCGCCATCAAGCTGAGCGACTTCGGCATCGCCAAGGTGCAGGGCGAGGACCACACCCAGGCCGGCGTGCTCAAGGGGAAGATCTCCTATATCTCCCCGGAGGCCGCCGCCGGTCGCCCGCTGGACGCGCGCAACGACGTGTTCGCCCTGGGCGTGGTGCTCTTCGAGCTGCTCACCGGGCAGCTGCCGTTCCGCCGGGACCACGACGCGGCCACGCTCAACGCCATCGTGCGTGAGCCGGCGCCGGTGCCCTCGCAGCTCAAGCCGAGCATTCCCCAGGACGTGTCGGATCTCATCCTCCGCGCCCTGGTGAAGGACCCTTCGCGGCGCACGTCCTCGGCGGCGGCGCTGCGCGAGGAGATCGAAGCGGTGATGGCGCACCACCGGCTCAACTCCTCGCCGGCCGCGGTGGCCCAGTTCTTCAAGGACACGCTGGGAGACCGGCTGGTGGAGTACGCGCCCGCCACGGCCTCGTCCGGCTCCGGCTCTCACCCGCGCATCACCACGGGCGGGGGCGAGCCCAGCGCCAACACCTCCTCGTCGGCGCGGCTGGCCGGCGCCGTGGCCAGCTCGGGCACGGGCTCCGGCTCGCGGCCGAACCTGACGGGCTCGCGTCCGGGCCTGACGGGCTCGCGTCCGGGCGTGGGCACGGGCACCGGCACCGGCTCTCGCTCCGGCAGCGGCCCGCGTCCGATTCCGGCGGCGCCGCCCCAGCCTCAGCAGCAGCAGCAGCCCATCGCGGCCGCGGCGGGAGCCATGGCCGCGGCTCCGGATGCTTCCAGCGGGATGGAGGTCGAGCGCACCGAGCAGGTGAAGGTGAAGCAGGGGGCGAGTCCCCAGGCCCGCCCCAGCCAGACGGGCGCTCGCGCCGTTGGAGTGGCCGTACCTCAGGGCGCGCAGCAGCAGCCGCAGGCATCGAGCGGCTCGACCCGCTCGGGCATCCGGCAGGGGCCGGCGACGCCTCCTCCCATCGCCTCGGCTCCGCCCCCGGCCACCATGGCCCCGGCGCCGCAGCCTTCGCGTCCCTCGGTGGCGGTGCCCGCCGTGGCGGCCGCTCCGGCACCCGTGGCTCGGGCGAGCACGCAGGTGGCGACGGTGCAGTCGGCGCCCGCGCGCAGCGCTCCGGTCCATGCTCCTTCCAGCGTCGGCATCCCGGCGGTCGCGCCGACCGCGGTCCAGCCCGCTCCCCGGCCCGCGGCCGTGGTCCACGAGCCGCCTCCGCCGGCCTCGTCGCGCAAGTGGATTGTGGGCCTGGTGGCCGCGCTCGCCATCGTCGCGGTGGTAGGGGTGGCCGGTGTCACCTTGCTGGGCAACAGCGGTGGCATCGACGTGGTGAACCTGTCGAGCAACGAGCGGCTCTATATCGAGGGGTTGCTGGTGGACAAGCACACCCCGCGCATCGAGAAGCCGGGCACCCTGCGCGTCTCCACGGCCGTCGATGGGCGCCTGCGCCGCTTCGGGACGACCGAGCGCCGCGACCGCATCGACGTGAACACCATTCCCGAGGCCCTGCCCCAGCCGGGCAGCACCGGGAAGCTGAGCGTCGCGGCCAGCGCGCCGGGCTGCCGCGTGAAGGTGGGCGAGGAGATGCTCTCGGGCAGCCCGCCCCTGGAGACGTCCATCGAGGCCGGCAAGGAGCTGGAGGTGCTCATCACCTGCCCCAGCCAGCCGATGCGCTCACAGTGGGTGATGGCCGTGCGTGGCCAGACGGTGGAGATCCAGTCGCAGACCCAGCCATGACACGACGTGCCGTGAGGGGCGGAAGGACGCCAACTCCTCACGGCGGAGCGCTTGTGATAACGTCCTTCAGACAACGTTCTAGATAATGGGAATGGTGAAGAAAATCCTCATCGGTGTCGGCGCCCTTGCGGCTCTGCTGGCCATCGCGGCCGGTGGGCTGTTCTTCAAGGCGAGCTCGACGCTGAACAGCCCTGTCGAGGCGCCGCTGCCCCCCATTGCAGCGGCCACCGACGCTCAGTCGATCGAGCGCGGCAGGCACATCTTCATGAACGTTTGCGCCAACTGTCACATGCAGGACAGTCAGGGGCGCGTCGCCGGAGGGCAGATGAAGGATCTGCCCGAGGTCTTCGGCCCCATCTACTCGGCCAATCTCACCACGCACCCCACCGCCGGCATCGCCTCGATGAAGGACGAGGAGATCGCCCGCGCCGTGCGCTACGGCGTGCGCCGCGATGGCCGGCGCATCGTCATCATGCCCGTGCTGGGCATGTCCGATGAGGACCTGGCGGCGGTCATCGGCTTCATGCGCTCGGGCGATCCGGTGTTCGCCGCCGACGAGCGCGCCCAGCCGCACCCGCGGTTGAGCCTCGTGGGCACGCTGGCGCTGGGCATGTCGTTCGCGCCGGTGGCCAGCCACCCTGCCTCGGGGCTCAAGGCGCCGCCGAAGGGCCCCACCCCGGAGTACGGCCGCTACCTGGCCTTCGAGGTGTACGGGTGCGCCGAGTGCCACTCGCCGGGCGTGGCGCAGGATCGCCACCATAAGCCGGAGGCCTTCTCGGGGGGCTTCGAGTTCCCCACGCCGGCGGGCACCATCTTCTCCACCAACATCACCTTCCACGAGAGCGGCCTGGGCAAGTGGAACCTGGCGCAGTTCACCCGCGCGCTGCGCGACGGCGTGAACCCGGAGGGCTACGTGCTGCGCGATCCGATGATTCGCGTGCGTGGCCTGGATGACGCGGACGCCGAGGCGATGTACCGCTTCCTTCAGACGCTGCCGAAGCTGGCCGCGCAGCCCCTGCCCGAGAGCGCGGCGCCGCGCGCCAAGGCCTCCGCGCAGGCGGCTCCCGAGCAGCTCTTCGCCCAGCTGGGCTGTGTCTCCTGCCATGCCGAGGGCGCCAAGTTCCGCGCCATGCTCAAGCGCTCCGTGTCCAAGCCCACCGTGGAGGTAGCCCAGTGGATCCGCAACCCCGAGGCAGTCGTGCCGGGCACGCAGATGCCCACCTACGCCGAGCTGATTGACGAGTCCCAGTCCATGTCCCTGGCTGCGTGGGTTCAGCAGCAGGCGGTCCACATTCCGTGATGAAGAACCTTGATTCCTCCCGCCGCCCGCGAGGGCGCCTTGGTGCAGTGCTCATGAACCGTCCGAATCTGCTGACTGGCGCGCTCTGCGCGCTCTTCCTGTCAACCCTTGGCTGCAACCTGCTGGACGTCACGGATCCGGAGAATGCGACGGGCCGCGGTGCGCGGGCCTTCGACCCGTACCAGTCGTCCAACTCTGGCGCCATCCGCCTGTCGCTGCAGATGTACAACGGCTGCGCCAGCATGCCCAACGGCCAGGTGGTGATGAAGAACACGGGGGTGATGCCGGGCTACCCCGAGACGTGCGAGAGCCCCGTGGAGATCGACGGCCAGCCGCCGCGCAACCTGCCGCCGGGCAAGCTGCAGATCATCACCAACACGGACTACTTCCTCAACCAGCTGACCGTGATGGACGTGCGCGTCAACCTCCACAACGACCCGACCCGCCTGGGCGAAGTGGTGAGCTGGCTCCGCAACGAGTCGCGCTTCAAGAAGCTGGACTGGCGCAACGTGGGCCAGGTCGATGACGAGTGGCTCTTCTTCGAGGGCACGCCGGGCGCCACCCAGGACTACTGGTCGCGCCGCGTGTACTTCGACAACGCCAACTGGCGCAACGTGAAGGACGACGCGTTCATCATCGAGGTGCTCGACCGGGATGGGACGGTGAAGGCCAAGGAGCGGTACCTGCGCTCGGAGTTCATCGCCAACACGCCCAGCGCCGGCCACAGCCGCTTTGCCTGGCACCTGGAGCGCGTGCTGCCCCCCGCCTTCCCGGGTGACACCTCCATCCGCCCGCTGCCGGTCATCCCCGGCTTCCCGCCCGAGCCCCCGCTCACCCGCAGCGTGGCCCGCCTGGACTTCGTGGGCAGCACCAACCCCTTCAAGACCTTCCGCATCCCCGCGGACCTGGTGGGCGACGGCTCCATCCGCGTGACGTGGACCCAGATGGAGGATGACCCGTTCTACTTCCCGGTGGAGTTCGTGACGGCCCAGGGCGCCGCCTCCACCTGCTACGACGCCAACAACAACGAGGTGCGCTGCGGCTTCGGCATCGACCCCCACCTGAAGATGGTGGCTCCCTCGGGCCCCGAGGGCTACTACAAGCCGGGCGACACGCTGGACTGGTTCGTCGACCTGCGCGACGACCAGGGCAACCGCCTGCACAAGCCGGACGAGCTGCCCAGCGGCATGGACGTGCTGACCGACAAGGCCAACGGTCTGCTCTACATGAACATCCCGTACTACGAGCGCACCACCGAGGTGGACTCCATCCCGCTCATCACCTTCGCCGGTCCGCTCAACAAGATGCGCACGCGCGGCAACCCCAAGGTTCGCGAGCACTACTACAGCCCGGACATCCTGCCGTACTCCATCGTGAACGAGACGGCGACCGCGCCGCTCAACACCGCGGAGATCACCCAGAAGTGGGGCACGCGCTACCGCAGCACCCTGCCCACCAACGTCGAGGCGGGCACGTACGTGGCCCTCATCAAGTGGAACCGCTACTTCGCCGGTGAGCGTGTGGCGAAGATCCGGCCCTACTTCTTCCAGGTGGGCACCGACGAGCGCAGCAGCTACCCGGGCCGGGTGGGCAACTGCCAGATCTGCCACCGCGGCGTGCTGTCGCTGGACAACCTGCGCCACGGTCTGCCGGTGGACCACGTCGAGGGCTGCAAGTCCTGCCACCAGTACGAGACGGAGCGCGGCAACCGCATCCAGGTGTTCATCCACAAGCTGCACGTGCGCTCGCCCCGCTACCCGGCGGCGAAGAATGACTGCACCATGTGCCACCTGACGCGCGAGAGCACCCTGCGCCCGAGCATCGACACGTGCAGCACCTGCCACCTGTCCATGCACGGCGACGAGTTCTTCGCCTCGCGCTTCGCCTCCAAGGCGGAGATCGTCGAGCCCAACCGCTTTGGCAACTGCGCCCAGGCTTGCCACGTGGACGCTGCCCCGAAGCTCCACATCATCCCTGAGAACTGAGAAGGACAGCGACCCGTCATGACTCGATACATTCGCTACGGAGCGCTCCTGGGCGCGATGCTGGTGGGAGCCGGTTGTGGGGACTCCACCACTCCCGAGGAGTCCAATTTCCTTCCCCAGCCGGAGTACATCCCGGTGTCGCAGGCGCCGGCTTTCACCACGACGCTCACGGGCGTCGCGTGGGATCCGGAGTCCTTCTTCCACCAGGTCTACTTCTGCCTCGGGGCGGGCCCTGCTTGCCCCATGCCGCCGTACCTGTCCGAGGGCCTGCCGCTGTACCTGAACGCGTCGGTGAGCGGCGCTGCCGTGCAGCCCTTCGATCCGCTGCTGGCCGGTCCTCCGCCCGCCAATCCGTTGGTCGGTCAGCCGGTCAACTCGGATGGGATGGGCATCTGGGTGTTCCCCGGCGTGCCGAGCCCCCACAACCGGCCGGCGCCCTACCTCATGTTCAACGCGGGCGTGGGGTCGCTGCCCCCCGTGCAGATCGGCCCTCCGTTCCCGAAGGTCGCCGAGTCGGAGTACCTGCCGACGCTGACGCTGCGGCCCATCACCATCAACAACAACTCCTCGTGTACGGGCCTGGAGGCCGCCCAGATCAGCAAGAAGGGCGTGCTCGAGGCCGTCGCCAAGCACCTGACGGCGACGGGCACCCCCACCACGGTGGAGGACTTCATCAACCCGGGGCGCTACGCGGGCGTCTTCGTCGTGTGGCTCTACGAGGCGGGCAACCCCATTCAGCGCAAGGCGGCCGACGGCATCACCGTCGAGCACTCCACGGGGCGCATTCTCTCGCTCTCCTGGGAGTTCCCCGGCTCGCTGCCGGCCGCGGACAACCAGGCCACGCGCGGCTTCTACGTGACGCCCAACGCGGCCATCAGTGACATCGGCCTGTACGTGGTGCTGGTGCCCCAGGGCGCGGACGTGCCGCCGACGATGTCGTTCCTCTTCAAGGACTCGAGGACCGACGAGGCTTCGCTGCGGCCGTGGACCTTCCCCCCGGTCACCGTGGGCTTCGGCCCCGGCGTCGTGAACTTCGGCGGCTTCCAGATGTTCTACCCGCTGCCCCCGATTCCGCCGCCGCCCGCGGCCTGCGTGTTCCAGTAAGCAGGTGGCTGTAGACTCCCCTGCGACATGTCGGTTCGACGTGTCGCGGGGAGAACGCGGTCAGCTCGTTTTACCTGCAAAGAGTGTTGCGGCGGTTCCCTTGCATGCACACCTAGTTCTTGGACGGGTCTAGCGCCGGAGACCCCCCCCGTCCCAGGGCAAGGTCATGCTGCAGCGACGAAAAATCATCGGGGTGATGGGCTCGGGCACCGAGGAGTATCGGGAGCGGGTCATCCCCCTTGCGCGCTGGCTCGCCGAGCACGGCTATGACCTGCTCACGGGAGCGGGGCAGGGGGTGATGCGGGCGGCCGCGGAGGCCTTCATCGCCGTGCCCGGTCGTCGTGGGCTCTCGGTCGGCATCGTCCCCGGAGAGGTGGAGGACGGGGCGTACCGGCCCAAGGCGGGCTACCCCAGCGAGTTCATCGAGCTGCCCGTGTTCACGCACCTGCCGCTGAGCGGGGAGCGCGGCAAGGACTCGATGAGCCGCAACCACATCAACGTGCTGACGGCTCAGGCGCTCGTGTTCCTGCCGGGCCAGGCGGGCTCGGTGGCCGAGGCGGAGCTGGCGCTGCGCTACCGCAAGCCGGCCCTGCTGTTCGGGCAGGGCCGGGAGTTCCACCGCTTCCCCGAGCGGCTGGAGCGCACGGACTCGCTGGAGCACGTCTGCGAGTGGCTGCTGAGCACGGTGCGGTAGGGAGCAGGGCGAACCTGACAGGTCGTCCAACGCGCGGCTCTGATATGGTGAGTGGCGAACAGTCCGCCACCGACTCCCCAGGGTGGCACGTCGCCAGGGTGGCGCCGAGCCCCGCGTATGATCAGCCCCGACTATCCGCTGGCCAGTTGGTTCCTGGTGGTGTCCACCTTGTTCTTCCTGGTGGTCGTCGCCCTGCCGTTGTTCTTCGCGCCGCTGACGTGGGCGCGTTGGTTCGGCTGGAAGTGGCCCGCGGAGAACACGGACCTCACGGTCTACTTCGGGCGGTGCCTGGGGGCGGTGGCGCTGGCCATCATCGCCTCGGTGGCGCGCGGGATTCCTGATCCGAAGAGCCACCGGTTCTTGTTCGATCTCGTCGCGATGACGACGGGGCTCATGGTCGTGGTGCATGTGTGGGGCTGGCTGAGGAAGGCGCAGCCGCTCTCGGAGACGGTGGAGACGTTCGTCTGGGCGATGGTGTTCATCACCTCGCTGTGGATCCGCTTCTCCATCTTGGCCTGAGCCATGGCGAGTCGACTGCCAGAGGCCCCGAGGGCCCGAGCATGAGCGAGCGGATAACGCTGGCGTCCCTGGCGCCCTACGTGCCCGCGGCCATCGTCCGCAAGCTGGCCCAGTCCAACGGCGAGCCGCTGCCGACGGTGGAGGAGGTGCGCGGGGCCTGCCTGCTGCTGGACATCGCCGGCTTCACGCCCATCGTCGTCTCGCTGAGCGGGGAGGGGCCGCGGGGCATCGACGCCCTCCAGCGGCTGCTCTCCAGCTACTTCACGGAGATGGTGGAGGGGGTGCGCGACTTCGGTGGCGACATCTACCAGTTCGCCGGGGACTCCATCCTGGCGTGCTTCGAGCCCGAGCGGGGCGAGTCCGAGCTGGAGCTGGTCCGCCGGGCGGCCATCTGCGGCGCGCACGTGCAGCGCAAGCTGGCGCGCTTCGCGCACGTGGAGCTGCTGGGACAGCGCTTCACCCTGTCCTCTCGCGTGGGGGTGAGCTTTGGCACCTGCCACCGGGTCATCCTCGGGGAGGCGGAGCAGTGGCTGCACCCGGCGCTCATCGGCGCTCCGCTGGAGCGGGCGGTGGCGGCGGAGAAGCGCTCGGCGGGCGGCGAGGTCATCCTGAGCCCGGAGGCGGCCGCGCTGCTGCCCTACGGCACGCCCGGACAGGAGCGCGACGGCTTCTTCCGGTTCGAGCCTCCGGCGGAGATTACGCCGCGCACGCCGCAGCGCCTGCTGACGGGCGGGGCGCTGGCCCTGGGGCAGTGCTCGCAGTTCCTGCACCCGGAGCTGCTGCGCAAGGTCATCACCACGCACCAGGGCTTCAGCGGAGACTTCCGCGATGTCACCTGCGTCTTCGTCCGGGTGGGGATGCGCGACTCCCACCGCGAGGCCGCGGAGCTCGTGCGGGAGATGAACACCTTCTTCACGTTCGCCCAGCGCGAGAGCAGCCTCTACCGAGGCGTGCTGCTGATGCCGGACTTCACCGACAAGGGCAACGTCCTCTACGTCGTCTTCGGGGCGCCCACGGCGCAGGAGAACAAGGAGCAGCTGGCGTGCCACTTCGCCGCCAAGCTCCTGCGCGAACAGGCGGCGTTCCCCTTCATCGAGGACCTGCGCATCGGCATCGCCACTGGCCCGGCCTACTGGGGAGAGATGGGCGCGCCGGCGCGCAAGGGCTCGTGGGCGCTGGGCGAGGTGGTGAACATCGCGGCCCGGCTGATGGCCCACGCACGCGAGCCGGGCATCCAGGTGGATGCGAACACCCAGCGCAAGCTCCACCAGGAGTTCTCCACGCTGCACGTGGAGGACGCGAAGCTCAAGGGCATCTCGCGCGTGGTGCCCGTCTACCGCGTCCAGTCCGACGCCCAGCCCGTGCGCAGCCTGCTCGTCCGGGGCCAGGGAGAGATCGTCGGGCGCCGGGACGAGCTGCACCTGCTCACCCAGGCGGTGGAGGAGTCCATCGAAGGGATGGGGCGCATCTGCGTCGTCTCGGGCGAGGCGGGCATCGGCAAGTCGCGCCTGTCCAGCCGGCTGGTGGAGGAGGCTGAGAAGCGCGGCGCCCGGACGCTGTATGGCATCTGCTACTCCTACGAGACGTTCACCCCCTTCTTCCCGTGGAAGGAAGTGCTCGTGCAGCTGTTCCAGATGCACGAGGGGGATGAGCCAGAGGCACGCCTGGAGCGCCTGCGGCGCGAGTTCGAGGGGCTGGAGGACGTGGGCCAGGAGTGGGCGCTGGTGCTGGCGGGCATCATGGGCCTGCCGGTGGTGGAGGACGAGCGGACCCAGGTGCTGGACGCGCGGCAGAAGAACCAGCAGGTCTTCAACATCATCTACCAGCTGTTGATGAAGCGGTCGGCCACCACGCCCCTGCTCCTGTTCTTCGAGGATCTGCACTGGGCCGACCACATCACGCTGGATCTCATCGAGCACATCGCCCACCGGCTCGGGCCGATGCGCCTGACCCTGCTGGTGACGATGCGGCCGGGAGAGGCGCTGCGCGAGCTGCGCTCCATGGACTGCTTCCGCATGGTGGAGCTGTCCCAGCTCAACGAGCAGGAGGCGCGCGCGCTGGTGCGGCTGCACCTGAAGCTGGCTCCGCCGAACATCGGCCTGGAGGACATGCTGCTGGGCAAGGTTCAGGGCAACCCGTTCTTCATCGAGTCCCTGGTGGAGGGGCTGGTGGAGCAGGGGCTCCTCGAGGAGGGCGAGGGAGGACGGCGGGTGCTGCGGCGCAGCCTTCAGAGCATCCGGATCCCGGACTCCATCCAGGACGTGGTGCTCAACCGCATCGATCTGCTGCCAGAGCTGGAGAAGCTCATCGTCAAGGTGGCTTCGGTCATCGGGCGTATCTTCACGCTCGACGCCGTGCATGCGCTGCTGCCGACCAGCATCGACCTGGACGAGGCGCGGCGAGCCATGGCGGCGCTGGCCAACCTGGGGTTGATCCTCTTGGAGGTGGAGGAGCCCTACACGTGCCTCTTCAAGCACATCGTCATCCGTGACGTGGCCTACAACACGCTGCTCGTCTCGGCGCGGGAGCACCTGCACCGCAAGCTGGCGCGCTTCCTCGAGGAGAAGGACGCGGACAACCCCGTCAAGCCCGCCGGCATCCTCGCCTATCACTACCTGGCGGGGAACGATGAGCTGAAGGGGCTGGAGTACACGCTGCAGGCCGCGCGCGCCGCCAAGGCGCAGTACGCCAACGAGGAGGCCATCCACCACTACAACCGGGCCATGGAGGTGCTCTCCACCACGGACGCGCTGGATCGCGAGGTCATCTACACGCGCACGCGCGAGGTCATGCAGGAGCTGGCCGAGGCGCTGCTGCAGGCGGGCAACTACGCCGCCGCCATCCAGATGTACGAGCAGCTCCAGGGGGACGAGGTCTCGGACGAGCGGCGGGCGGAGATCCACATCGGCCTGGGGCGGGCCTTCCAGGAGAAGGGCGAGTCGGGGCGGGCCATCCAGGAGCTGGAGAGCGCCCTGCAGCTGCTGGGGCGCCCGCCGCCGCGGAGCATGGTGCGGCTGGTGCTGCGCACGGGCGTGCAGATGGGCATCCACCTGCTGAGCCTGGTGCTCCCGCAGATCCTCCGGCCCGTGCCGCCTCAGCGGCTGCCGCTCTACATCAAGCAGCTCAACACGCTGATCTCCCTCATCCGCATCTACTACTTCGCGGATCTCGCCAAGCTCACCTGGGCGACGCTGCTGGCCTTCAACATGGCGACGCGCTCGCGCTCCGACTACGGGCTGAGCCAGGCCAGCGGCTACTACGGGACGATGCTCTTTGGCGCCGGGCTGCTGAAGCGCTCGATGCGCTACCTCGGAGAGGCGCTGGAGTTTGGCCGCCGCTCGCAGGACGCGGTGGCGCAGGGCATCGCCATGAGCCGCCTGGGCACCAACGCCTTGTTCGCCAACGAGCTGGAGGTGAGCGCTCGGGTGGAGGAGGAGGCCATCGGCCGGCTGCGGCAGGTGGGCGAGCGGTGGGAGGTGCAGACCTCGATGATGATCCTGGGCACCAGCCAGTTCCTCTCCTCGCAGTTCGAGACGGCGGAGAAGAGCTTCCGGAAGATGGGCGAGCTGGGGCTGGAGCTCAACGCGAAGATGCACCAGGCCTGGGCCCACGCGTGGGTGTCCATGTGCCGCTACCTGCAGGGCGAGGGCGAGGTGGCCCAGCTGTGCGAGGAGCTGGAGAAGGGCCTGCGGATCAGCATCGAGGTGGACGATCTGGCCAACCAGTGCGCATGCCTCAACCACCTGGCCAACATCGCCGTGCGCGAGGGCCAGGTAGAGGAGGCGGCGCGGGTGGCCGTCCGGGCGTTCGACACCGTGTGGAAGTACCAGGTGCTGGTGCCCTTCCTGCAGATCGGCCTGGTGGACGCGGCGGAGGCGGCGCTCTTCGCGCTGGAGAACGGCGCCAGGTCGGTGCCGCGCGGCAAGCTGCTGCGCATCGTCCGGCTGGGCTGCTTCAAGGCGCGCGCCCTGTCGCGCATCTATCCTTATATGAAGGGGCCGGCGCTGCGGGTGACGGCCCGGGCCTTGCGGTTGCGCAAGGGGGTGGCCGCCGCCGAGCCCGTGTTTCAGCAGGCAATCGAGCTGCTGGAGGCGGGGCCCAACCGCTGGGAGGCGGGTGTGGCGTACCTCGACGGGGCGGTGGCCGTGCCGCACCGCCGCGCGCAGTGGCTGGCGCGTGCCCGGGAGATCTTCACGGCAATCGGCGCCCGGGCCGAGCTGCGGCGCGTGGAGCGGCTGGAGGCCTCCAGCGTGTCGCTGCCGGGGGCCCCCGTGGCGCTGCCCGCGTCCGCCTCAGCTGATGCGCTGCGGCTGTAGGCCGAGCGCGGCCTGCTGCTGGGTGTCCCACTCCTCCATGGAATCCATCCCGGCGATGTAGCGCCGCGCCTTGTTCTGCACGGGGTTGCGGATGCTGAGGATCTCCGGCCCGGAGAAGATCAGCGCGCTCTTGTAGCGCGGCATGTTGCTCATCATCAGCTTGGACCAGTAGTGCCGCGCGATGTTGGGCAGGGTGCCCAGCGTGTCGCACAGCCGGGTGAAGTGCTCCACCACCTCGGACGGGTGCAGGTTCTTCGGGCGGTGGCACAGGGTGTAGCCGTCGTAGTCGCGGCTGATGGTGCCCGGCAGCAGGCGGCCCTCGGCCTGTAGCTCGCGGAAGAAGGGCGTCTCCGGATAGGGGCAGACGATGCCCAGGAAGGTGATGGAGAAGTAGCTCAGGTCCGCCAGGTACTCCGGCAGCCGGTGCAGGTACTCGTTGGTGTCTCCGTCCGAGCCCACGATGAGGCCGAAGGACAGGACGATGCCGTGCGAGAAGGTGCGCCGGATGACGGCGTTGACCTCGGACAGCTTGTTCTGGCCCTTGTTCATGGCCTTGATGGAGTCGGGGTTGAGCGACTCCAGGCCGGTATAGATGTAGCGGCAGCCGGCCTCGGCCATCAGCCGGACCAGCGACTCGTCCTTGAGGATGTTGAAGGTGAGCGCACAGCCCCAGATCTTCTTCAGCGGCAGCAGGGCCGTGCAGAGCTCGCGCAGGTACTTGGGCGAGCCGCCCAGGTTGTTGTCCAGGAAGATGAACACGTTGTCCATCGCCCCCATGAAGTTCTTGTTCCAGGTCATCTTCGTCTGGATCTCCTCGATGACCTGGGGGATGGGGCGGAAGCGGTAGCGCTCGTGGCCGGTGAGCACGCAGAAGTTGCAGGTGAAGGGGCAGCCGCGCGAGGCCTCGATGCCCGCCAGCCGCACCCGGTTCTTCGTGAAGTCGATGAGATCGTACCGGTAGGGCTGGATGGCGGCCGCGCCCAGCGAGGGCAGGCTGTAGCGCTTCTTCAGCTCGCCCTTCTCGAAGTCCTGGATGAGCGCGGGCACGTTGGGCTCGGGCTCGCTGGTGATGACAGCGTCGAAGTACTGCTCCACATCGTCGGGGAAGTGGCTGGCGTGCCGGCCGCCGGCCACGGTGACCATGCCGCGCTGGCGGAACAGCGTGGAGAGCACCTTGGTGTGCTCGTAGTACGAGTGCAGGTACGAGAAGAAGACCAGGTCCCAATGCCGGTCGAGCGGGATGTCCGCTTCCTTCTCGTTGAAGATCTCGACCTCGGCGTGCGGGGGGCACAGCCCGGCGATGAGCTCCGGGACGGCCGACTGCATGATGGATGGCTCTTTGACCCGCCGCCGGGTGGGGTGCGTATAGGTGGCGATGACCGCGATGCGCATGGTCACCGCAGGATGGCCTGAGTTGCACCGTTGACAAAAGAACATTCCAACCCAGTGGAAACCCCAGGGTTTTCCACCCTTGCAAAATGCCAGGGGGACTCTGGCAAGGCGCCAGGGTGGGGCGTGTGGGGAAGGGCGCTTCCCCTGGAGGCCTGCGAGGAACGGGAATTGCTGTGCGAGGAAGGCCGCTGGGGTGTGGGACGTTCAGTGGCCCGAGCCATGCGCCATACCCTGATCCCCATTCTCCTGCTGTGCCTCGCGCTCGCCAGCGTCGGGGTGGGGGGCTTTGGCGTCATCCAGCACAACCGCGCGGCGCTGGTGCATCAGTTCGCCGTGGATCGCCAGGCGCAGTTGGACGAGGCGACGCGAGGGGTGACCGAGGCCCTGGAGGACGTGGGGGAGGACCTGCGCTTCGCCGGTGAGCTGCTCTCCCAGCCGGGGACCACCCAGGAGCACCGGCGCGAGCTGCGGGCCCTACTGGAGGTAGTCGGCGGGTTCAAGGCCATCGCCGCGTACGAGGAGCAGGGAGCCGAGCGGCTGCGGCTGGTGGATCGGCGTGCCGATCCCCGGGTGGTCCAGGGGACGTTCTTCCCGCAGATGGCGGAGACGGCGCGTCGAGCGCTCGAGCGCCCTCCTGGGGACATCACCAGCTCGCCGCCGTTGGTGGGAGATGAGCGCGTGTGGCTGCGCATCCTCGCTACCGCCATCCCCGTGGACGAAGGCCAGCCGCGTGGGACGGTCGCGGTGTTGGTGGATATGGAGTCCTTCTTTTCTCCCCTGCGGATCGTGACGTCGGATCCCGAGGCGCGCCTGCTGTTGGTCGGCGCGCATGGAAGGGCCAGCCCCGCCAGCGATCCGGCACTCGCGAGCTGGTACCAGCGGGTGGGAACGGACGCGGGGGCCGTCCCTCAGTACGCCTCCCTCGTCTCGAAGATGAGGGCGGGGGAGCGGGGCACGATCCTCTTGGGAGAGCAGGAGGCGGAGCGGCTGGGACTGGGGCGGGCGGACGCGGTGGCGGCGTTCACGCCCATTCAGCTCAAGGGTGGCAGCCACTGGTCCGCGGCGACGTTGGTCTCCACGGCCACGCTGCGCTCGCACGAGCAGGGACTCATCCTGAGGCTGTCCCTGGCGGCCCTGCTGGTGGCGCTGTTCCTGGTGGCCTTCGCGGTGTACGTGGTCCTGGCGCAGCGCCGCGCCGTGGCCCTGCGCGAGAGCCGCCGGCATGCGGACCAGCTCGCGCACCTGCACGACAAGACGCAGAAGATCCTCGATCACATCCCCACCGGGGTGCTGGCACTGACGGCCGAGGGGCGAATCAGCGCGGTGAACCAGGCCCTTCGGACTCGGATGCCGCCGAGCGTCGTGGGCGCTCCCCTGGCGGCGGCCTTTCCCCAGGCTCCGGAGCCGGTGGTGTCCCGGCTGGGCGAGCTGGTGGGCGCGGCGACGCGAGAGGCCCGGGTTCGCAGCCTGCTGGGCGAGCCGCTCGCGCTGTTCGGAGAGGAAGGACAGTACAGCATCCACGCCGTGCCGCTCGAGGCGCGCGAGCCCGAGGTGCGCACGCTGCTGGTGGTGGAGGACCTCAGCAACCTCCGGGCTCTGGAGACGCAGCTCCTGCGCGCCGAGAAGCTCGCCACCGTGGGCGTGCTGGCCGCGGGCATCGCGCATGAGATTGGCACTCCGCTGGGTGTGGTGCGCGGCCGGGCCGAGTACGTGCTCGGCAAGCTGGGCTCCACCCACGCGCAGGCGGCGGGGGTGGGCGTCATGATCGAGCAGATCGATCTGGTGAGCCGGACCATCCGCCAGCTCCTGGACTTCTCGCGCCTGCAGCCCGCGGCGGTGCGGCCCGTGGAGTTCGTGCCGCTGACGCGCGATGTGTACGAGCTGCTCCGGCTCGAAGCCGAGCGGCGCCGCGTGCGCATCACGTTGGAGATTCCCGAGGGGTTGCCACCGCTCGCGGCCGACCCGGACCAGCTCCAGCAGGTGCTGGTCAACCTGATGCTCAACGCCTGTGACGCGTGTGGCCCCGGGGGGGAGGTTCGGGTCAGCGCGGTGGCGCCGGATGGCTCCTCCTCCGGGGCGTGGGGCTTCGTGACGCTCACGGTGAAGGATGACGGCTGTGGCATCCCCCCGGAGAGCCTCAACCAGGTGTTCGACCCCTTCTTCACGACGAAGAAGCGGGGGCAGGGGACGGGGCTGGGGCTGACGATGGTGGCGCACGTGGTGCGCAACCACGGAGGACGGGTGGAACTGGAGAGCGAGCAGGGGCGCGGTACCCGCATCACCTTGTTGTGGCCCGCCTCCGGGCCCGCGATGACCGAGGAGCGACATGTCAGCTAAGGGCCGCATCCTGGTCGTCGACGATCACGTGGAGATGGGGCGGATGCTCCAGGAACCCCTGGCGGACGAAGGGTACGAGGTAGAGCTGGCCACGGGCGGCGCCGAGGCCATCCGGCTGGTGCGCACCCGCCCGTTCGACGCGGTGCTGAGCGATCTGCGCATGGAGCAGGTGGACGGCTTCGACGTGCTGGCCGCGACGCGGGCGGTGGATCCGGAGGTGCCGGTGCTGTTGATGACGGCCTTCGGGGGCGTCGAGAGCGCGGTGGAGGCGATGCGTCGCGGTGCCTGGCACTACTTCACCAAGCCCTTCCGGCTGGACGAGGTGCTCATCTACCTGCGGCGGGCCCTGGAGGAGCGGAGGCTGCGGGCGGAGAACCGCGCCCTGCGCCAGGCGGCGGGAGGGAGCAGCGGGCTGGGGGCGCTGGTAGGACGGGGCACGTCCATGAGGGGGCTCTACGAGCTCATCGAGCACGTGGCCCACTCGGGAGCGCCCGTGCTGCTCCGGGGAGAGAGCGGCAGCGGCAAGGAGCTGGTGGCGCGGGCGCTGCACTCCGAGGGGCCACGGGCGGCCGAGCCCTTCGTGGCCGTCAACTGCACCGCGCTGCCCCACGCGCTGCTCGAGAGCGAGCTGTTCGGGCACGTGAAGGGAGCCTTCACGGGGGCCACCACGGCGCGGCGGGGGCTCTTCGTCGAGGCGGACAAGGGGACGCTCTTCCTGGATGAGATCGGAGACATGCCCTCCGAGCTCCAGGCAAAGCTGCTGCGGGTGCTGGAGGATGGGGAGGTGCGGGCGGTGGGAGCGGACGCCAGCCGCACGGTGGAGGTGCGCATCGTCGCGGCCACCCACCAGGATCTGGAGGCGCGGGTGCGAGAAGGCCGCTTCCGGGCGGACCTCTTCTACCGCCTCAACGTCGTCACCCTGCGCATTCCGCCGCTGCGCGAGCGTCGCGAGGACATCCCCCTGCTGGTCGAGCACTTCACCACGCGGGCGCGGGCGCGCAACCCGCGCTCGAGGGTGACAGGCTTCTCGCCCGAGGTGGTGGCCGCGCTGGGGACCATGCCCTGGCCGGGGAACGTGAGAGAGCTGGAGAACCTCGTCGAGCGGCTGGTGGTGCTCGTCCCCCGGGAGACGGTGGAACTGGCCGACCTTCGGCTCCACGCGCCGACGGCGAGCCCCGAGGCCCATCCGCTAGGGCTGGCGCAGGAGGGACTGTGGTCCCTGCGCCAGCTGGAGAGCGAGTACATCTCCTGGGTGGTGACGCGCTGCGGGGGCAACAAGACGCGCGCGGCGGAGCTGCTCGGCATCGACGTCTCCACCATCCACCGCCGCGAGCGGGAGAAGGGCTCTGGCAATTCGCCACGCTAGGGTGGCGCGGTGCCAGGGTATTCGGGGGACCAGCGCTCTCCTCCCGAGGGAAGCGCACGCGGCATGAGCGTTGCTTCAGGAGAGGGGCATGCGAACCTCCCGTCTCCTCCCCCTGATGCTGCTCGCGCTGAGCGTGAGCGCGTGCGCCGCGAAGTCCGTGGCCACGGTCTCCTCCAACGATGGCGTCTCCACGGGCGTCACGCCGCCGCGCGCCGAGCCGGTGAAGCCACCGTCGGCTCCAAAGCAGGTGGCCGAGCTGCCGTCGCTGGACTTCGGGCCCATCTACTACGAGCTGGACTCCGCCACGCTCCTGCCCGAGTCGCGGCAGATGCTCGACGGGGTGGCCGAGGCGCTGCGGAGGCGTCCCGAGGTGCAGGTGACGATCACCGGTCACACCTGCGAGCTGGGCACGACGGAGTACAACATGGCCCTTGGGCAGCGCCGGGCGGCGGTGGCGCGTGACTACCTCAAGAAGCTCGGCGTGGAGGCGTCGCACATCGCCGTGGTGTCCTACGGCGAGGAGCGCCCGGCGGTAGCGGGCAGTGGCGAGAGGGCCTGGGCGAAGAACCGCCGCAGCGAGTTCGCCGTCTCGGTGGCGCAGGCGCGAGTGGATGGCAGGTAGCCGTGGAGGCCCGCTCCACCGCCTGCGTGTGGCTCCTGGGCGCTAACGACTCGCTCTCGGCGCTCCTGCGCGATGTGTTCGCCGAGGATGGCCTTGCCCTGCACACGGGAGAGGCGGGCGCCCCGCGTGCCGATCTGGTGCTCGTCCACATCCAGCGTGGAGAGAGCGTCCTGGGGGCGCTGCAGAGCGCCCGAGATGGCACCTACCCGGCGCCGGTCTTCGTCCTGGTGCCCTTCGCCGACGAGCGGCTGATTCAACTCGCGCTCCGGCTGGGAGCTCGCGGCTGCTTCGCCCTGGGCCAACCCCTGGATGAACTGCGCCGCATGGTGTGCGCCGTAATCGAGCGTCAGGGAAACGGCCTTGCCGGCCAGGGTCCCGCCTTCAGGAAGGTACGATGATGGACTTCGCCGTCGCTTCGCTGACAGCGCCCTCAGGGACGCAGGAAACGACGCTCTTCCAGATGAAGGGCGTGCTCGTCACCAGCCAACGGCTGGTCACGGACGGGCGGACCTGGCTGCTCGGTGACGTGGAGCGGGTGGAGGCGGTCCACCGGGCGCCGCGGGTGCTGCCGTTGCTCTGCATCCTGTCGCTGGGCGTGGTGCTGGGGCTGCCGGTGCTGCACGCGGCCATGGCGGCGCCGGGCGCACAGGGCAAGGGAGTGTACGAGGCAGCCCTTGGGTTGGCGGGGCTGGCCATCTTCGGCTCGATCGCGGGCCTGCTCTTGGCCGAGGACACGTACTGGCTCGTGCTGTGGACGCGGCAGCAGGAGCGGCGCGTGTTCCGCAGCCGGGATCACCGCCTCGTCTCCCGCCTGGCGGTCCTGGTGACCGAAGCAGCGGTGGCGGCGAGGCAGCGGCCCGGGAGTGTCACACCCCCTGGGTGGCGATGACGCGCTCGGCGTGGCGGCACAGCACGGTGACGAATTGACCGAACTGGGCGAAGCGCTTGTTGGTCGTCTGCCCCAGGGCGTAGCGGTAGTAGATCTGCTGGGCGATGACAGCGAGCCGGAACAGGCCGAACACGTAATAGAAGTGGAAGTCGTTGATGGGCAGGCCCGACTTCTCCGCGTAGCGGGCGACGAGCTCGCGGCGGGTCATCATGCCCGGCAGGTGCGTGGGGAGCTGACGGGCCATCTGGAAGTCAGGCGGATCATCCGCCTGGACCCAGTAGGCCAGGGAACAGCCGAGGTCCATCAAGGGATCGCCCAGGGTGGCCATCTCCCAGTCGAGCACGCCGATGATGCGCAGCGGGTTCTTCGGGTCGAGCACGACGTTGTCGAACTTGTAGTCGTTGTGGATGAGGGCGGCGCGTCCGCTCTCGGGAGGGAGGTGCTCGGCGAGCCACTTCATGAGCGGCTCGGCGTCGGGCACGTCCTGCGTGCGGGCCTTTCGGTAGCGCTCGCTCCAGCCGTCCACCTGGCGGCGCACATAGCCCTCGGGCTTGCCAAAGTCGGCGAGCCCCGCGGCCTGAACGTCCACGCGGTGCAAGGCCACCTGCACGTCGAGCAGGTTCTCGCAGAGGGTGCGCGCGTCCTCGGGGCTCAAGGAGAAGCCCGGGGGAAGGTCCTTGCGGAGGATGACGCCCTGGAGCCGCTCCATCACATAGAAGGGGCAGCCCATCACGCTCTCGTCCTCGCAGAAGAGGACGGGCTTGGGAGCGTAGGGGAACACACGGTGCAGGGCGGACAGCACGCGGACCTCTCGGCCCATGTCATGCGCGCTCTTCGCCTTGGTGCCGAAAGGAGGGCGGCGGAGCACCCACTCGCGCTCGCCCTGGCGGACGAGATAGGTGAGGTTGGAGGCGCCGCCGGGGAACTGGGTGATGTGCAGCGGGCCGGTGAACTCGGGGCTCTGGCGGGCCATCCACTCCAGCAGCTTGCCGGCGTCCAGCTCCTCGCCGGCGCGCGGTGGGGCGGTCTCCTCGGGGGACTTGGATTCCATGAGAGGGCTCAGCGGTAGGTGAGGAGGCCCGCGTCACCGACGAGCTCCAGGTGGGCGACGTTGTTGAAGCTGGAGAGCATCAGCGCGCCGCGGCGGATCCGCAGCTCGGTGACGGAGGCGTTGTAGATGGCCCAGTTGAGGGAGAAGGTCTTCTCGGGAGTCAGGCCCAGGGCGGCCTGGACGGCGAGGGAGATGGGGCCACCGGAGGTGACGATGACGATGCGCTCGGGACCGGAGCGGGCGAGCTTCTCCAGGGCTTCGCGGATGCGCGTATGGAAGGCCTCCCACGTCTCGAAGGGAGCGCGCTCGTGGGGCGAGCCGCCCACCCAGTGGTGCATGACCTGAGCGAAGGCGTCCTGGAACTGGCGGGTGTCGGAGAAGAGGGTGAGCCGGTCATCCGGAGAGAGCCCCATGTCCTGCATGACGCGAGGCAGGTAGGCGCCGAGGATGGCCTCGTGGTCGTACTCATTGAAGGCGGGATGGGCGTCCGGGGTGGGAGCGGACGCCAGTCCCCGGACCATGGCGGCGAGGGTGGCACGTTGCCGGTCGAGAGTGCCGCTGAGCCAGGCATCGGCGCGGAAGGCGATGCGCTGGAGGTGCTGGCCCAGCAGGAGTGCCTGCCGCTCGCCGAGGGCCGAGAGTTGGTCATAGCGGCTGGCGCCGAAGGAGGCCTGGCCGTGGCGGACGAGGTAGAGGCGGGTCATGCGGTTCTCGGGAGCGTCAGGAGCGGCCCATGTGCTTCTCGTAGCGCTGCTCGAGCGAGGTGAAGTAGCCGCGCTGTTCCCAGAGGGCGGCGGCGAGCCGATCGGCGAGGGAAGCGACCTCGGCCTCCTCGCCCTTCTGGGGGACGCGGGGCTGTCCGAGCAGAGGGTTCATCAGCGCCTTGGTGGCCTCGGAGAGGAGCAGTCGGCTGCCCTCGAAGAAGCGCTTCAGGAGCTGATTGACGGGGCGGGTGTCCATCTCCTTGCAGGCGGCGACGATGGCGTCATGGACGCGCAGGGGCGCATCGGTCTCCAGGGAGCTGGCGTTCAAGTCGCCCCGGGCGAGGGCGTGCTGGATGAGATAGCCGTGGTGGAGGGTGACGGAGGTCATGTCGACGCAGTCCTTCACCCACAGCACGAGGAAGATCCGGCGGAAGATCTTCTTGAAGGGAAAGAGCGCTACGGTCTTGAGGACGCCGAGGATGCGCCCTCCCAGGGTGGAGGACACGTGCGAGCCGGCGAGGACGACCACGGCCTTCTGGGGGGTGGGCAGGGAGTGCTCTTGGAGCACGGCCCGGATCATCCGCTCACGGACCTGACGGAGCGCATAGTCGTCGAGGAAGGGAACGGGGATGAGGGGAGTGAGCCCGGAGGCGACGGCATGAAAGGCCACGCGCCCGAGCTGGGGCGGAGGGGCATTGGAGGGACGCGGATTCTCCTCGGTCATGGCCCCTTCATACTCGGTCTGGCCACCTGCATGCAGGTGGCCAGCGTGGAGCGCTAGTTCTTCACGAGCTCGAAGTTGTCGAACGCGGCCCAGTTGTAGGCGTTGGCGTCCGTGTAGACGCCAATCTCGATGGATCCGTTGGTCACCTGGATGCCGGTGATGGTGTACTTGGTGTAATTGGTGACGACGCTGGAGCCAATCTCCGCGGTCTTCTCCGCGCCGCCATAGTTCTTGGCATACAGGCGCAGGACGTTCTGTCCGCCGCCGGAGCGCACGTAGACGCTGGCGGTGTACGTCCCATTGGCCACGGTCTTGGTCTGCCCAAGGAGCTGCTGATAGGCGCCCACCTCGAAGAGGGTGAGCTTGTAGGCGCCGAGATAGGGGTAGTCGGTGTCCACCTTGTAGGCGAGCGCGGCGTTGTGCCACTCGCTGTTCCAGCTCGAAGCGTTGCCGGCCTCGAAGCTTGGGTTGGCGAGCAGGTTGGTCGGGGTGCCGGTGCTCTGACGCGTCCACTTGTACGTGCCCACCGTCTTGGCGGGGATCGTGGCGAGGAGCTCCTGGCCCTCGGAGGAGAGCTTGAACGTCTGGCTCGAGGCCGTCTGGTTGATGATGACGGAGACAACGGAGTTGTCCGGGTTGAGGAAGGACACGTTGGTCACGGTGCCGCTCGAGCCATAGGAGCTGGAGATGCGCTTGGCGCCCGGCTGCACGTACTTGGAGTATTGGGCGATGAGGTACAGCTCAGGGAGCACCCAGTACGTGTCATAGGTATAGGCGTTCTGGATGAGCATGGTGGGGCCGGGAGTGCCGGTCCACTGCTCGGGCTTGATGGTGCTGTCGAGCATCGTCACCCAGGCGTTGTAGCTGACGGCCCAGTTGCGGAAGTACTGGGCCATGCGGTCGGCGCCGGTGGTGCCCCACCAGGAGCGCTCGGTCATCAGCATGTTCTTGTTGGGATAGGAGTTGTGCAGCTGAGTCATGGCGCTCGGATCGCCGGCGTAGTCGTGAAAGGCCACGCCATCCACCGCCGCGTTGGCGGTGGCGTCACTCATGATGGGAGCCATGTAGGAAGCGGCCGAGTCGAAGTTGTGGTCGTAGGCCCAGATCTTCACGCCGCCCAGACCATTGGCGTTCAGCTCGTTGCGCACGGCGATGATGAGCTGGCGCTCTTGGTCCGAGGTGACGCTGGTGCTGGGGTAATCGGGCGCGGTGTACAGCGGCTCGTTCTGCACGGTGAGCGCGTAGATGGGAATGCCCTGCGCCTGATAAGCCTGAATGGCCTTGCGGTAGTAGGTGGCGAGGACGGGAATGTGCTGGGTGAGCAGCTTGCCGCCGATGAGGCTCTGGTTGTCCTTCATCCAGGCGGGAGGGCTCCAGGGGCTGGCGAAGATCTTCAGGTTGGGATTGACGGCCAGCGCCTGCTTGAGCGTGGAGATGATGTTGTAATCGATGTCCTTCTGGATGGAGAAGTAGGTGAGGCTGGGGTCGGTCTGCCCATAGGGGCGGTCGTCGTAGGTGTAGAAGGTCCGGCCGGTGAAGTCAGAGGCGCCCAGGGTGATGCGCAGGAAGTTCATGCCCGCGCCGGTCGAGGGGTCGAGCAGCTTCCTGAGGACCTCGGTCCGCTTCGTCGCGGACATGCGGGCGAGGTTGAAGACGGTGGACTCCTCCATCGAGGTGCCGATGCCCAGGATGGTCTGGTATTGCACCGACGGGTCCACGGTGATGGTGGTGGCCGAGGTGGAGGTGGGGTTGGTGAAGGTGCCGGAGGCCTGTTGGCTCAGCGCATGGGAAAACGCGATCGGCCCGTTGAACCAGGCGCCATCGCCAGGGTTCTTCTCGGAGGTCCAGACGACCTGCACCGTGGGGCCCGCGGAAGCGGTCGTTCCCGCGAGCAACACCGCGGTCAGCAGGCCGTTCAAGGACAGGGGAAGGCTTCTTGACAGCGCTTTCAAGAGTGACGCCATGTATGGCTCCTTCATGCCGGGAGTGGGGCTATACCGGCGCGAAGTCGCTCATAGCGTTCGCTGTGATGTCAAGTTTTGCGCGAATTTCAATGAGAGCCGCTCTGGGGAGGGTTCACGATGCTGAACGCTTCTCGGCCCATTGCCGCGCGGCCTGAATGGTGTTCGCGAGCAGCAGGGTGATGGTCATCGGGCCCACGCCTCCGGGCACGGGGGTGATGGCCTCGGCCTTCTGGCTGACGGCGTCGAAGTCGACATCGCCGACCATGCGGTAGCCGCGCGGAGAGCTCTCATCGGGGACGCGGTTCTGGCCCACGTCGATGACCACGACGCCCGGTTTCACCATGTCGGCGGTGATGAGGTTCTGCTTTCCCACCGCGACGATGAGGATGTCCGCCTGCCGAGTGAACGAGGCGAGGTCCTGCGTGTGTCGGTGGGTCAGGGTGACAGTGGCGTCAGGTCCGGGAGCCATGAGCAGCGAGGCCAGCGGCTTGCTGACGATGAGGCTGCGGCCCACGATGACGACGTGCCTGCCCCGGGTGGGAATGCCCTCGCGGCGGATCATCTCCATGATGCCTGCGGGGGTGCATGGCACGAAGGCGCGCGGGTCGCCCACGAAAGCGAGCCCGGCGTTGAGGGGGTGGAAGCCGTCCACGTCCTTGTCCGGGTGGATGTGCTCCAGCACGGCCTTGTAGGGCAGGTGAGCGGGGAGCGGGAGCTGCACCAGGATGCCATGCACCTCGGGGTCGGCGTTCAGGCGGTCGATGACCGAGAACAGCTCCTCCGTCGAGACGTCCTCCGGAAGGTTCAGCGTCCGGCCCTTCATCCCGAGGGCCTCGCACGCACGAGTCTTGCTAGCCACGTAGGCTTGGCTCGCCGGATTGTTCCCCACCAGCACCACGGAGAGCCCAGGGGTGACGCCGTTGGCCCGGAGTGCCGCCACCTGCTGGGCCATCTCCTCCCGCATCACCCGGCTGTACTCGGTCCCGTCAATGATCCGCGCCATGGGCGGCTCCTTACCCCAACAAGCCGGTGGGTGGGCGAGAAAGCGGAGGCGCGCTCCAGCGCGAGTGTCCGAGTGGTACAAGCTGTCATGGACTCTCAGATGGTGGAACTCGTGGGGCGAAACTGGCTTGTGACGGAGCTTCTCCGCGCTGGTTTGGAAGTGGCACGCCCCGAGCGAGATCGCGGAATCGATCTGATCGTCTACAGTGACCTGGATCATCAGGTGGGGGACTTCATTGCTTGTCCCATCCAGATGAAGGCCCACTCGGATCGTTCGTTCAGCGTCCACAAGAAGTACGAGAAGTTCCGCCGGCTTCTCCTCGTCCATGTCTGGGACCTCGATCGCCCCGTTGCAACTCGAGCGTACGCTCTGACGTACGCCGAGGCTGTCAGTGTCGCAGAGGCGATGAGGTGGACGAAGACGGATTCGTGGAAGACGGGGGGGAAGACACGAAAGCCGGGATACACGACAAATCGCCCCAGCCAAGAGTTGATCAAGCTGCTGGAGCCCTACCTCATGACAACGGAGGCTTGGCGCGCCAGGATCAACGCGCTCGCGCGGATGAGTATCAGTGGTGCGCCATGAGGAATGAGAATCGAACTCACCATGGGCGGCTCGCACGGCCACTCACCGGTTTTGAAGCCCCGCCGCACAGATCCGCAAGGTGTTGGCAGGGTTGGAGGGCCATCGAATTCCCTCTGAAAATGGGCTGACGGCGTGTTCATGAAGGTCCACGAGCGTCCAGCCATTGTGGGTACAACTTGGGTACGGTCCGCTGATGACGTGGGTTGGAGTCACTTTGAACGACCGCGTGACGCTCGTGAAAGCGTGGACGGCGCGGACTTCTGCTTCCGGATCGGTCGCTTTTTCGATGGAGGCTGCGCGTTCGGGTCTTCCAGGCCAAAAATCGCCCATTGAAGCCCTGCAGGCTCTGGCACGTATGGTCCTTCTGGTTTCTTGAACGCATAGTCCCGTAGGTAGTCCAGTACGCTAACGGCGTCGTGCAGGTCCCGTTCCTCCGCGATCTCTCGTACCACCTTGAAGTGATCGAGCAGTGTCTCCTTGAGGTCGTCAAGGCGGTTTAAGAGCGCTCAAGACCCCGTGCGCTGGCGTAGCCCCTGCGCTTCAGCCAGTTGAGCAGGCCGCGTCGGCAGTTCCAGGTGCTCCAAAATGGCGCGCAGCCCGTCGGGTGCCTTCAGGGTAAGACCTCGCCGTGCCCCGTCGTGACGGGTTCTCCTTCTTGTGAGACCACCTGCGGCCACACACCAGGAGGTGGTCCGTGGAGTTGGAGAAGGACTTGGAGCAGTTCCGTCAGGAGGCGCAGCGGCTGAAGGCTGGGCGGCGCAGTGGCTCGTTGCCGTTCCCTGAG